>CAYYHH010000062.1:2349-8249 GCA_964471645.1 uncultured Oscillospiraceae bacterium | reverse complement strand
ATAAAAAACTACAAACGACCAAAGCAACTACAGAACTAAAGAACTATCAACATCTTAACAGGCATCCATATAGCGTCCAACATGGAATTAACCTGGACTCGGGATAACCAGAAATACTTATTATTAATTTGGAACGGATTAATCATGGAAGAACAAAAGGGCATTCTTACAGAAATTATCTATCATAACCAAAGCAACGGATATACAATTGCGATAATCGAGGACAGGGAGGCCGAGGAACAATTCACTGCGGTGGGCTACCTTCATAACCCCAGCAGAGACAGGGAGTATAGGTTTACCGGTAACTGGAAAAACCATCCGACTTATGGTGAGCAGTTTGCTTTTCAGACCTATTCTGAAGAAATACCAAAGACCGTCGAGGGAATAAAGGACTTCCTCAGCTCCGGTGTAATGAAGGGCATAGGTAAAAAGACTGCCCAGGCGTTGGTCAATAAATTCGGGGACGAGACATTGAGGATAATTGCCGAAGAACCCCATCGACTTACCGAAATCCCCGGTATCGGGGAAGTCAAATCCGAAACTATTTCCGAGGCTTTTCGAAGTCATCGTGAATTCGCAGAAATCGTACTTTATCTTCAGCAATACGGCATATCTACAGGGTATGCAATGCGCCTTCATAAGGTATACGGGAAAGATACTATAAAAGCAATCGAGGAAAATCCCTACCAGCTGGTGGAGGATGTTTTTGGCATCGGCTTCCGGAAAGCCGACAGGATAGCACAACTCCTCGGAATCCCCGGCAATGATCCGAAACGGATACGCTGCGGCATACGCTTTGTACTATCATCCAATATAAGTCAAGGGCACACATTTCTGCCGCAAAAACAGCTGTGTGAAATGGCAGGGGAACTTCTCGATGTAGGGACCGAAGAAATCTACGAGGCTGTTGTTGAAATGGCCTTTGAAGGTGATCTCCAGGTTGAAAATCTCGAGGGGAGGGCAGTTGTATACTCGATTCCCTACTATTTGGCAGAGCAGAAGGTATGCAGAAAGTTAATAGAGCTGGCAGGATCAGAACTCACGCCAATAAAAGGGAATATCGGTGAGCTGATCGAACTGACTGAGAGGGAGACAGGGATAGAGCTGTCAGAAAACCAGAAGCATGCAGTTGAGATAACTATGGGCAGCGGTGTAGCCGTTATTACCGGGGGACCGGGCACAGGAAAGACAACCATAATAAATACCATAATGACGATTTTACAGCACAGCGGATTTTCCACTGCTATTGCGGCCCCGACGGGCAGAGCGGCAAAGAGGATAACGGAAACATCCGGCTACGGAGCCTCTACCATCCATAGGTTGTTGGAATATTACTATTCCGAAGGTGATGATTCTATGCGGTTCGGCAAAAACGAGGAATCTCCGCTGGAATACGATGCGGTGATTATCGACGAGGCGTCAATGATAGACATACTCCTGATGAAGGGGTTGTTGGAAGCTATCCCGGCCGGAACAAGGCTGATAATTGTAGGGGACGCTGATCAGTTGCCGCCCGTCGGTGCGGGCAACGTGCTCAGGGACATTTTGGACAGCGAAATAATTTCATCAGTGAAGTTAACGGAGATATTTCGTCAGGCAAAGGAAAGTCTGATAGTGGTAAATGCTCACAAGATCAATAAAGGGGAGTACCCGGACAGCAACGAAAAGGATAAGGATTTCTTTTTGCTTCACCGTAAAGGAGAAAAGGAAATGCTGGACACGATCAAAGATCTGTGTGTAAGGAGATTACCTTCCTACTTCGAAAACTGCGATCCGCTGAGGGATATTCAGATCCTGACGCCGATGAGAAAGGGATTGCTTGGATGTATCAATTTGAATAAGGAATTACAGCAGATATTGAATCCCCTTTCCGCCGACTTGAAAGAAAAGCGCTTCGGGGACAAATTGTTCCGCGAAGGTGACAAAGTCATGCAGATAAAGAACAATTACAGATTGGAATGGAAAAGGCTTGATGACTTTACCGACGGGCAGGGGGTATTTAACGGGGATTGCGGCTTTATCCATACCATTGACAACGAATTCAACGAGATCACCGTATTATATGAAGAAAACAAGTATGTCAAATACGACGTCAGCAATTTAGATGAATTGGAGTTGGCTTATGCGGTGACCGTGCATAAAAGCCAGGGCAGTGAATTCCCGGTGATCATTATGCCCATATCCTGGTTTCCTCCGATACTTGCAACGCGCAACCTTTTGTATACAGCTGTGACGAGGGCCAGGGATGCGGTGATTCTGGTGGGATCGGAAGGTAAGATGAGGGCCATGGTCGACAACAACAGCATAACCTTCAGATATTCCGGATTGAAGCCAAAATTGAAGGAATTTTTGTTGTGATGAATCAAATCGTAAGCATTTTTTTAGATCTTCTGTACCCTTCTAATATTTACTGCATCAACTGCGGTAAGCCTATTTATGCCGATCAGCCCTATTCCTTGTGCTCAATTTGCGTCAGATCATTGCATTGGGCCAATATATCCACATGTGAAAAGTGCGGCAAACCTATGGAGCACCATTCGGGACATAATCCCCGCGAAGTCATCGGGATAATGAAAGCCAATGTTTGCAGTGATTGCAGGGGCGAGACAAGGTCTTTTGAAAAAGGCTTTACATGTGTCAGTTATGGATTGGCGGAAAAATCATTGATCCACCGCCTTAAATACAGGGATATGAGCTATCTTGCCGATCAATTGGCCGAACTTATGTACGAAAAAATAGCCGGAGAAAATCTACATTTTGATTTTGTGGTGCCTGTTCCGATGTATAAAAGCAAAGAGCGACGGAGAGGCTATAATCAGGCGGCACTCCTTTCAAAGCGGGTCTCTGAACGCTTGAACGTCCCCCATTATCCGCACCTTTTGGTACGCAAAAAGAACACCGCACCAATGAGTGGGCTCGGCACTTCGGAAAGAAGAGAAAATGTACAAGATGTTTTTATTGCGGCGGAATGGGTACAAGGTAATATATGCGATAAAAGCATCCTTTTGGTGGATGATGTTTTTACAACAGGCAGCACTGTCAACGCCTGCAGTGCAGCTTTAACTGAGGCGGGAGCCGGACAAGTCCATGTTTTGACTTTTGCGGCCGGCGGGGATGTCGGATAATGGAATTGCCCGGGTCTGTGGTTGAAAGTCCATGCCAGCTACGGGCAAAAGGACCCACGTAAGCTGGACCGCAAGGCGGCAGCGATCATGGCGTAGCCTAGGTGTAAGTCCTGCGGAGGTTCGAAAGAATCGCATAATCTTCAGGCAAGTGTGGGGGCAAAGACCAGGTCAGCCGGGCAATTCCATTATCCGACAAATGTTATCCACAGGAGGCATGAGCCGTCAGATCGAGGGGGAAAAATAAATATAAAAAAATATGATAAATATTTATTCAACGTAGAACCGTGTTATAGCAATCATTATAACGAAAACCTGAAATGCGTATGAATTATTATGCAGATGCGAACAGCGAAAAAATGTCCACAAACAAAGGCAAGTGTTTTCAATTATACACAGAGTTATCCACATTATCAACAGAACATATGGCCGAAGGCGCATAAGCCATATTCGGCTATAATTCGACAAAGTTCGATTAATTGGTGTTCGATAAACATAGGATAAGGAAAACAGGAAACTGAATAATTATTTTTGGCAGAATTAAAGGAATGGCATGAGTTTTGTAGTATAATTAGTTATAAGGAATCAACAACAACTGTGAAGGGGGAATTAGCATGAGAGTCATCATTACCAGCAAAAATTTCAACGCCAGCGATCATCTCAAGCAAACCATTGAATCGAAATTTGAGAAACTCGGAAAGTATTTCTCAAAGGACATTGTCGCCAACGTTACATTAGCAATGGAGGGCGGACGCCAGAAAATCGAAGCCACTATCAACGCCAAAGGGACTATCTTTAGAGCAGAAGAGGAGACCAATGACATTTATAGCGGTGTTGATAGAATAGTTGACAAATTATCGTCACAAATGTCCAGGTTTAAAACAAAACTGCAGAGGAAGCATAAGGATCATAAGGAATTTATATTCGCCAATCTGCCTGAGGCGCCGGCCAGGGAAGCTGATGAGATGACATTGGTCAGAAGGAAGAAATTCGACCTGATGCCCATGTCACAGGATGAGGCCATTATGCAGATGGAACTTCTTGGACATACATTTTATATCTTCCTTAATATGGAATCAGATATGGTCAGTGTGGTTTACAAGAGAAAGGATGGAAACTACGGTATCCTGGAGCCAAACTACTGATATGATTTTAAGGCGGGGTCGGATTTTGTTTCCGGCCCCTTTTATATTTGCCAATTTGCTATTGAAATCCTACCGCATGTTCGATAAAATATATTGGGTAAGTCGGATTTTTTAAAAGGGGCGTGAAATGGCGGATGTAATAACCAATATGTTTGCAAGTTTTAGCGTGACGGATGTCATAGATGTGGCAATCGTTGCTTTTGTCGTGTACAAAATTCTGGTATTCATACGTGAAACCAGGGCGGAGCAACTTGTAAAGGGATTGCTGGTTTTAGTTGTTGCCACATTCCTTTCCGATATACTCAACTTATATACATTAAATTGGTTGCTTGAAGGTACCCTGACTTTGGGTGTGATAGCCCTGATCATCGTATTCCAACCGGAGTTGCGCCGGGGTCTGGAATACATCGGACGAAGCAAGTTCATTAAGAAGCAGTTCGGCGAGATGAACAAGGATAAGGCCAAGGCAATAACCTCAACTATCATCAGAGCGGTCGATTTTTTCTCCGTTACCAAGACGGGTGCCCTGCTTATAATAGAACGTGAAACCTTTCTCAATGACATTTTAGAATCCGGAACCGAAATAGATGCGGTAATTACGGAAAGGCTTCTGGAATCTATATTTTATCTTGGGAATCCCCTTCATGACGGAGCCTGCATCATCAGGGGTGAAAGAATTCTGGCTGCCGGATGCGTTCTTCCGCTGACAACAAACAGGACTTTGAGTAAAGATCTGGGCACCAGGCACAGGGCAGGCCTCGGAATTACAGAACATTCTGATGCGATAGCTCTGATTGTTTCTGAAGAGACGGGCATTATTTCCATAGCCATAGATGGAAAGCTTTCCCGCTTTCTTGATATCAAGACTGTCGAAAAAACATTGCTGAACCTATATTTAAGCCAATTAGGGGATGAGGACGCAAAAAATCTCATCGCTAAATTATTCAGAAAACGGGGAGGCAATGATGCAGGATAAGATGCCGGATAATAAAAAAAAGAAATCATCCGATAACGACCGCACGATAACTATCATACTCGCGGTTGTCATTGCGCTTTTGTTGTGGTCTTACGTAATAATCCAGGTCAACCCCACAAAGGAAGAAACCATATCAAAAATACCGGTGCAGCTTCTCAATGTACAGTCACTTACGGCAAGACAGCTGGCTATCGCCGGCGACGGGGAATATATGGTCGACGTTGTTGTTGAAGGCAGAAGAGCGGATATAATTAAGGTCAAAAATGAGGAGATCGTAGCCGAAGCGGATCTTTTCGGATGGAGCAAGGGCGAGAATTATATTCCTGTCAATGTGAAGGTTCCCTCGGCTCTTAAGATTGTCGAAGTCAGATCGGCGAAGATCCAGGTCACTATAGAAGATCTGGTGGCGGTGAGCAAACCTGTCATCGTTTCCTTCAGGGGAGATTTCCGCAAGGATACGGAGGAGGGCGATATAGAACTGAGACCCGAAAATATCGAGGTGACCGGCGCCAAATCGGCTGTGGAAGCGGTGGACGAAGTAAGGGTGTATGTAGATGTGGAGGATTTGACATCTATGGGATCCGAGATCCAATGCGAGCCGGTACCGTTGAACACTGCGGAGATGATAGTAGATAATGTCAGACTGTCATCAGGCTA
>CAYYHH010000062.1:0-2339 GCA_964471645.1 uncultured Oscillospiraceae bacterium | reverse complement strand
CAAGGAAGTTCCGTTGGTGGTTGAGACAGTCGGCAGTCCGGGAGACGGTTTAGGAGTCGAAATAAGCAAGCCGGAAACCATACTTATTAAAGGAACGAAAACGGCGCTTATGGATGTGGAAAACATCAAGACGGAGCCTATTGACATGGCAAAATCAAAGAATGGAAATGTAGCCCTGTCCTTGGTACTTCCCGATGGCATAGAGCTTTCAAATAAAAACCCAAGGATTGCAGCAACAATAAACATAGAGGAAACTGCCGGCAAACAGTTCACTTTCGATGCGGATGAGATTTTGATGGAAGGGCTGACGAAGGGGAAATCTGTCAATACCGATGTGACCTCGATCGTTGTATCCATTGTCGGAAGGAAAAATATCGTGGATCAATTGCAGCAAAACCAGATCCAACCATATATAGACGTGGAGGATCTTCCATTGGGATCCCAAACTGTGCCGATATTGATATCTTCAAGTATACCGCTGCACAGTGCAACCGCTGACCCATCGCATATTACAATTACAATAACAGAAACAGAACAGGAGAGCACAGTTGAATAGACTTTTTGGAACGGATGGAGTAAGGGGGGTAGCCAACACCGAACTGACCCCTGCCTTGGCATACAATCTGGGTAAAGTTGGCGCTTATGTTTTGGGAAAAAACAAAGCAAAGCCTTTAGTGCTGATCGGCAAAGATACGAGACTTTCCGGAGATCTGCTGGAAAATGCTATTTGTGCGGGTATATTGTCAATGGGTTGTAATGTAATAAAGGTCGGAGTCGTTCCGACGCCTGCAGTGGCTTATCTGATAAATCGCATGGACGCCGATGCGGGCATAGTGATTTCGGCATCTCACAACAGCTTTGAATATAATGGGATAAAGTTTTTTAACGGCCAGGGCTTCAAACTTGACGATGATATAGAGGACGAAATAGAGGACATAATAGTCAGAGATATGGATATAAACAGCCATATTGAAGGAGATAAGCTGGGAAGGTGCTACGAAGCTGAAGATGATGCCGCCAAATTATATAAAGATTTCCTGAAGGGGACAATAGATGAAGGGCTTGAGGGAATAAAAATCGTGGTCGATTGCGCCAACGGTGCGGCCTATCGAATAGCCGGGAAAGTATTCGGTGAACTGGGGGCACAGATAGTAGCAATAAACAACGAACCGGATGGAATCAATATAAATTCCGGCTGCGGCTCGACCCACCCTGAACATTTACAGGCAAGGGTTGTAGAAGAGAAGGCCGACATAGGGCTGGCGTTCGACGGAGATGCCGATCGCCTAATTGCTGTAGACGAGAAGGGTCGAATCGTAGACGGCGATAAGATGATCTACATATGTGCCAAAATGCTGAAATCCCAGGGGAAGTTGAGAGGGAATAAGGTTACCGCAACGGTTATGAGCAATCTGGGCTTCCACAAAGCTATCGAAAGCGTTGGAGCGGAGGTGGATGTAACTCAGGTCGGCGACCGCTATGTATTGGAAAGGATGCTGGAAACAGGCTGCATTATAGGCGGCGAACAATCGGGTCACATTATATTCCTGGAGCATAACACCACAGGCGACGGAATGCTTTCTGCCCTCCAACTGCTAAAGGCAGTAAAGCTCAGCGGGAAAAAATTGTCGGAACTGGCCGATGAGGTGACGATTTATCCTCAGGTACTTAAAAACGCTTCGGTCAGGAATGAATACAAAAAAAAGTATAATAATGATCCGGAAATAGCAGCTGAGATCAAGCGAATCGAAGACCTCATGGCGGGAGAGGGCCGTGTGCTTATCAGACCGTCGGGAACCGAGCCTCTTGTTCGGGTAATGATCGAGGGCAAGGATACGGAAACTATCGGGGAGCTTGCAGAAGGGCTTGTTGCGTTGCTGGCAAGCAAACTGGGTTAACCAGGCGGATAAACAAGACGGATTAACAAGGCCGGGTTAACAGGATTGAAGAGAGGGGTTACAATGACTATTTGGAAAAAGGCGGTCATATTGAGTTTTGTGATGATTTTGATTCTTTCGGCGGCGGGGATGTTGGCAGGCTGCGGTGAGGATGATGAACCCGGAAGCCCGGTGATTGTCAGCTACGATGTGGAGCTGTATTTTATAAATGAAGAATATGCCGAAACCGGCGATGAGAACCTACCCCACTACCTGATTGAAAACAGGGAAATACAGGTGCCCTCCGAAGAAAACCTTTTGGTATATGTACTGGAGGCTTTAAAAACCCCGCAGGGGGAAGGAAGCGGAACTGTGGTAACGGATGACGTAGTTTTCCATCGTATATATGTAAGTGAAGAGGATAAAGAAGTTCTGGTGGTGGATTTAAAAAATATCGGTGGC
>CAYYHH010000061.1:0-8289 GCA_964471645.1 uncultured Oscillospiraceae bacterium | reverse complement strand
GTCGCTGCTTTTTGCGACCGCCCTTGTATCATTAAAAATGGAAAAGGTTGGGCCATACAGAGGTACCCGAAAAGATGTGGAAGCATATATAGAGGCCTATTATCCCGAATTTATAAAGTGATTTAAATGCTCGGAGTATGCAAAATGATAAGTGATTTCAGTGACTTAGGGGGCCGATTATGAAAGAGAGTAAGCAGCGCACTATTATAAAGGCTATTTGCATTATTGCTTTGCTGGGCTGGACACTATTCCCTATTTACTGGATGTTTTCTCTGTCTATCAGGGTGGATCAGGAATTGATATCTTCACTTTCCCTGATTCCAAAATCCTTTACGATGGATCATTTCCTTAATTTGTTTGATAGGAAGAACTTTGCGGTTGCGGTAATGAACAGCCTACAGGTTACTTGTATTTCTTTGATATTTTCATTGTTTTTTGGTTTGGCTTGCGCCTACATTCTCGCCCGTGCCAGATTCAGGTATAAATTGAAAGGCTCCATGTTGTTTTGGGTCTTGCTGGTCAGAATTATACCGCCTATTGCATTTGCTTTACCGCTCTACATAATGATGAACAATCTGGGAATCCTCAACACTAAAATGCCACTGATACTATCTCATATCCTGATAAATATACCTTTTATAATATGGTTCATGATCAGCTTTTTCTCAGGGCTACCCGAGGAGATTGAGGAAAGCGCCGAAATTGATGGAGCTACGGAGTTTCAGCTCTTTATCCGGATTGTATTACCATTGGTGTTGCCGGGCATAACGGCGGTGGCCATCCTTTCGTTTATGACCTCGTGGAACGAGTATTTATACGGCGTTATCTTTGTTCAAAGTCCATCGAACTTTACGATACCACTGAGTCTTGCAACACTTAACAGCGAGCAGGAGCTTGCCCAATGGGGAAGTATCGCGGCAGGAGGCATAGTTTCACTGATTCCCATTGCACTTTTTGTCATCTTCGCTCAAAATTTCTTGCTGCAAGGATTATCAAGTGGCGCCGTTAAGGAATAAAAACGTTAATGCTTATTACCAAGGAATAAAAACGTTAATGCTCATTATCAAAAGAATAAAAAAGTTAATGCTTGTACTAATGGAGGATATTTTAAGGAGGATAACAAAATGAGGCGTAAATTATCGATTCTGCTGGTCCTTTGTCTGGTCATCTCATTGCTGGCTGCATGCGGCGGCGGTGGCGGTGAAGATGCAGGCGGCGGAGACGGGGAACCCGTAAAGCTGGTTATTGCTGCAAGGGGTGGATCCCATGTGGACGTGCTCGAGGCAGTGAAGGCGGATTTTGAAGCTGAGAATAACTGTACAATCGAGATTTTAGGATTAGAAGCTGCGGACCTGAAACAAAAAATGTCCTTAGATTCTCAGAATCCAACAGGGGCTTATGATTTGGCCATGGCAGACGATCCATGGATGCCTGAATTATTAGAAGCAGACATCTTCCTGAAACTGAGTGATTTTGGATACGCAGAAGATTCCGACTTCGTAAAAGCCTCTCTTGATATCGGTCGCGATCCATACGGAGAAGGGGATGTATATGCCTTGCCCTTTGCAGGCAATGTCCAGCTGTTGTTCTTTAATAAGCAGGTTCTGGATGACAATGGCTTTAACGTACCGGAAAGCTGGGAAGACGTTCTCAATATTGCAAAGGCAGTAAATGGCAAGGACGGAAAGGTAGGCTATGTTATCCGCGGTCAACAGGGCAATCCAATTGTATCTGATTACCTGCCGGTACTTTGGGCCTATGGCGGGGATGTATTTGATAAGGATTGGAATCTGACTATCGATTCTGAGGAAGCCAAGGAGGCACTTGAGCTTTACATGGATTTGCTGGCAAACGGTGCCAACTATGAGAAAAATGATATAGTTGCGGCTGTTTCTGACGGGAAAGCAGCTATGAGCCTGGGTTGGCCGTCCTGGTATATTTCCGGAGAAAGCGCTTCGGCTGAATACGCATCTATTCCGTCGAAAGCCACTAATGGAAGCAGTGCATATCCAACCGGTATGATAGGTAACTGGATGATGGGAGTTACATCCAACTCCGGCAATCCTGAACTGGCGGTTAAATTCCTTGAGTATGTCACAAGCGCTGAGGTCCAGAAAATGGCGGCTGAGTTTGGCGGGGTTCCCACAAGAACCAGCGTGTTCACCGACAGCGAACTGGTCGCTAAATATCCATATTTTGAAACTATTCTAGATGGAACCATAAATTCGGTTGTGCGCCCGAGAACTCCTCTTTGGACAGACATAGAAACCGCATATGGAGCGGAATTATCCAGTGCGATTTCGGGGACCAAGTCGGTTGATAAGGCGTTGGCAGATGCCAGAACCGCAATCGAAGCGATTATGAAATAACAGGCTGATAAAAAAGAAGAAAAACTACAAAGAAGACTAATTAAAAGTAGAAGACTAGTAAAAAGAAAGCTGATAGGAACAGATTGATAAAAGCTCTCAGATAAAAAAACAGACCGGGTGAGAGCTAACTTGTGAAAATCAGTCAATTAATAAGCCGATAAAAGAACAGGGTTCGGCGGGGGTCATATTTCTCCTTTCCTCTGCCAAACCCTGGCTTGTATGAACTATTTAAATTTGGAGCGGCGGGAATATGAAAAAACGGAAAAGCGGATTTGCCTATATAATGACTTCCCCAACAATGCTGATACTGATTGCATTGAGCATATTTCCGTTGGTTTTCAACATATTCTACAGTTTTACCGATTACTACTACCTATCCAAGCAGGATCCCGATTTAATCGGGATAGATAACTATGTAAATATTTTCAAGGATGTTTATTTCCGACAGGCCGTTTATAATACTGTAAAATTTACAGTTTTGGCGGTCACCTTTGAGACCTTTCTGGGCTTGGCGATGGCCCTTTTGGTCAATAGCATTCAAAAGGGAAGAAAAAGCCTGAGAACCGTGTCTTTGCTTCCCACACTGTTACCCCCGGTAACGGTTGCGCTGATATGGCAGATAATGTTTTCCAATAATTATGGAATAATAAACAAGCTGATTTTCAATATCGGATTAGGACCCGTTAATTGGCTCATGGACGTTAAGACGGCATTCTATTCAATTTTGGTCATTGATATATGGCAATATGCCCCATTTGCATTTTTGTTGATTTATGCTTCTTTGCAGGCGGTTCCGCAAGGGCAGTATGAGGCAGCCAAAATTGACGGTGCCGGGATATGGCAGCAATTTGTCTATGTGACCCTTCCCAATATAGCTAATGGCGTTATCATGGTCGTTTTACTCAGGACCATCGATACCTTCCGTCTTTTTGATAAGGTCAATATTCTTACAAAAGGAGGGCCAGCAAATTCTACGGCAACCATTACCCAATACATATATCAACACGGAGTAAAAGGTTTAAAGGTAGGCTACGGCTCGGCGGCGGCCCTGATCATGACAGTTATCGTTTTGATTCTCGCAGGTGCGTACATCAAGAAATCTTTCGATAAACAAAAGGTAGCATAATCAGACAATATCTTTGCTTTACAGCATTGTGGAATGAGGTTGAAATAAAATGCAGGTACATTTCATCAATGTCGGCTATGGTGAGGCCATCCTTATAACTAAGGATGATTTTGTGATTCTGATTGATGGGGGTACGAATCGCCGGGAAGAATATAATAATCCGGGATGCATCCGAGTCGAGGAATATATCAAACGGCAGTGTATTTCAAAAATTGATATAGTTATTATTACCCATATGCACGATGATCACATAGGCGGTATTGAAAATGTTGTAAACGCCTTTGATGTCGGTGAGGTTTGGATCAATGTTAAACCCAAAGTATCACCGGGGGACATAGGGGAGAGATTCCGTGAACTCGTCAAAGGAAATTTGAGCGGAACATTATTCAGGAATGCCTTGAACAGCTATTCCCATATCGTGTCGGAATGTGAGAAAAAAGGCATACCGGTAACAGAAAAGGGCAGCACTTCAGGTAAGATTTTTCTTGAGGAAGGGTTTTCTATAGAAATTCTTTCGCCGGATCCGCATACTCAAAAGGATACCGCAGCACTTTTTGATTCATTGTTCTTAGAAAAAGACATGGAAAAGGCGGAAAAATTGTTCTATGATATCGACCGGAACGGGAACCAAACAAGTATTGCATTAAGGGTTGAAGATGGGAAAACCGCCGTTTTGTTGTCGGGGGATAAAACTCACGGCTGGGATGAGATCTATAAACGTCATAAAGAAAACCTCAACAGCCAAATATTGAAGATCACCCATCATGGACAATTGGATGGAATGCCTGAGGCCATGTTGTCTGCGGCAAAACCAGATCACATAGTCATTTGCGCCTCCGGGGACAGGCGTTTCAACAGCGCCCACCCCGATGTTATTAAAAGAGCAAATACATTTTTGAAGGACAATAACAAGGATGGAGGGGTCTATGTTACCGGCCTGTTGGATCGTGATGCCGGGTGCCCGGATTGCTTTGCCGACAGCATGAGCTGCAATACCGGCGGTCAGGACCGCAATGCGGAGGAAGCAACGGGACTGACGGGAATTGTCTTTGATTGCAAAGGGGAAACGGGGGAAATTTCACTATGCTGCACTAATCCTCGGATCCTGTGACACCGTCACCATAAATAATCGTGGTTGCATATGGTGTATATTTATGGCAAAATTCATCTATAAGTGCTCTAAAGTCCGGGCAGAAAATTGTACTGCTTTTTGATACAGGGAAATCGGGGGTGGATTTTGTATAGCGACAAACTGCGACTAATTATTATGGTTATTATGATTGTTATCATAATAATTGCTTTAGTAGGTTGTACTGATCAAGTATCTGATTCATACACGCCGGCCCAAATGGGTGTTATGGACTTATCCGAATCGGGTTCCGCAAATGATATCGTTCATCTGGACGGCGATTGGGAGTTATATTGGAATCAATTGATCGATCCCGACGAAATAGAAAAGGGTGAGATTACAGGATACATCCACGTTCCGGGATCATGGAACAAACACCTTCAAGACATCAGTGAAAAGCCGGGTAAGGGCTATGCTACATACCGGCTTACTTTTGTTATGGGAGAGGATGCAAAGCTGGCTTTGAGGATACCGAGGCTGCATACTTCATACAAACTTTGGGTTAACGGTGAACTTGCCGCTAAAGCAGGAGAGGTAGGGAAATCTCTTAGCACCACAAAACCTCAATATCTTCCACAACGTGCTTTCTTTGATGTCCATAAAGGCAACAACGAAATAATTATTCAGGTATCAAACTTTTATCATCGAAGCGGGGGAATTTTGGAAAGCATCAAGCTTGGGGGCGTGGAAGAAATCCTCAGGTCAAGATATATCAGCATAGTAAACAGTGTTTTGGTATTTGGATGCCTGATAATTATGGGCATATACCATATCACTTTATTTTTGAACAGGAAAAAAGATACCTATACATTATATTTTGGTTTGGGGTGCATAGCATTCGGAACAAGAGCATTGATGTATGGTGAGAACATTTTCATATATTTATTCCCTCTTTTCAGTTGGGAAATTGCTCACAAAATAGTGACTTTGTCGTACTATCTGGGGGTTCCGATATTGGTAATGTTTTTCCACTCGGCCTTTTCTGCGTATTTCCATGATTTCGTGATTAAAATAATCGGAATAGTAGGCATTGTTTTTGGAATTTTGGTTATTTTTACTCCGGCGAGGATCTTTACAGTAGTTAATCCGGTATATCAAATATGGAGTGTTCTTGTTATACTTTATGCAATCGTTAATTTAATCAGGATTACGGTTAATAAGGAAAAGGATGGCTGGATATTAATGCTGGGATCTGTGGCCTTTTTCGGGGGTTCCATCAGCGAAATTGTATTCCATAACATATGGATGAAAGATGCAACAATAATAAGTACTTCGCCAATACTCAGGGCTATATTGATATCGGATAATTTAAGCTCTACAGGGCTCCTGATTTTTGCCGTTGCCAACTCTTTGCTGCTGGCAAGAAGGTTTACGGATTCGTTGAACCATGAGGAAAGACTGACTGTAGAACTTGCAGAAATCAACACAAATCTGGATAAAATAGTGTCACAGCGTACCAATGAATTAGTTGTATCAAAGGAAAAAATAGAGCAGCAGAAACTTGAGTTGGAGGAAAAAAATCAACAGCTGCAGGCACTTTCGTTAAAAGATTCTTTGACCGGATTATGGAACAGAAGAAAATATGATGAAGCAATAAATACCGAATGGTACCGGGGGCTCAGGTACCAAAAGCCTGTTGCATTAATATTTATAGATATTGATTATTACAAGAGATATAATGACGAGTACGGCCATTTAAAAGGTGATGAAGCCTTAAAAGAAGTCGCGCAGTGCGTTCAGAACTTTTTTTCCCGATCAACAGATATTGTAGCACGCTATGGAGGAGAGGAATTCATAGTCATATTGTCCGAGATTGAAAAGGAAAATGCCATCAGGATAGCCGATAATTTGCGCCGGGAAATAGAGGGGTTGAAGATTCCTCATGCAGATTCACCGATTGGAAACTATATTACCGTGAGCATAGGTGTAACCTCGATGATTCCTGACAGAGATTCGTCCTATGAGGATCTGTTTACAGTAGTTGATAAAGCATTATACCTGGCAAAGAACAGCGGGCGGAATCAGATAGTTTTTTTACCACAATAGGCTTGGGTAAGGCTTGATGCCAATGAATTTCTGTGAAAGCAGAAATGCAGTAAAGCAGACGGATAAGGGAGCATACGGAATCGAAGAATGAGTTCAAAGGTATACGATTTAACGGAAGGCGGGATTTTAAAAAAGTTGCTGCAGGTGGCGATACCGATCATGGGTACCCAGCTGATGCAGATGGCATATAATTTGACGGACATATTCTGGTTGGGCCGGATGGAGGCTTCTGTTACAGCAGTAGCTGCCAGCGGTTTAGCGGGAATGTTTCTCTGGCTGGGCGTTTCATTGATGATGGTCGGACGCACCGGTTCGGAGATCGGAACTTCCCAGAGCCTGGGGCGAATGGATATAGAAGCTGCCAGGGGATACGCAGAGGATTCGGCAAGAATTTCACTGATACTGGGTGTTATTTATGGAATAATACTAATTGCTTTTGCCGGGCCTTTGATTTCTTTGCTGCAGGTCAAAGAGGTACAGGTTTATGAAAGTGCCTGTGATTATTTGCGCATCGTGGGGATAGGCATCCCGTTCACTTATGTTTCGGCCGCTATTACCGGCGCTTTTAACGGTGCAGGAAATTCGCGGACAAGCTTCAGGGCAAACGCTATCGGCCTCGTTGTCAACATGATCCTGGATCCAATAATGATACTGATTTTGGGATGGGGTGTGAAAGGGGCAGCGACCGCAACAGTGATTGCCCAGATAACGGTGCTCATACTTTTTATTATATTTGCAAAAAAACATCCTCACAGACCGTTTGAAAGATTCATTATTAAAGGGACGATCAACAAGATCAGGACTAAAACAATACTGCGCTGGAGCATACCCATTGCGTTGGAAAGCGGAGTATTTACTTTATTGTCGATGGTTGTTGCCGCTATGATTGCGGCATGGTACGGGCAAAACGCCGTGGCCGTGTATGAGGTGGGGACGCAGATAGAGGCCCTGTCCTGGATGATAAGTACCGGTTTTTCTTCGGCGCTAACCGCCTTTGTAGGTCAGAATTACGGCGCCCGTAAGTGGGGGCGTATACATCGTGCGTATAAAGTCTCCCTGGGTGTTCTGGTTGCTTGGGAGGTCCTCGTAACTATCCTGCTCGTGACAGGAGGCCGATTCCTCTTTTCGATTTTTCTGAGTCAATCGTTGATTCTTGATATGGGTGCAACTTATCTGAGGATCATGTCAATCAGCCTGGTTTTTATGGCCTTCGAAGGTGTTTGTTCCGGTGCCTTTCGGGGAACCGGCAAGACGCTGCCGCCGAGTCTTTGCAGTATTGTGTCCAACCTGATCCGACCATTTCTATGCTGGATGTTCGCCAGCTTTATGGGTGTTAACGGCTTGTGGCTGGGGATCGCAGTTTCAGCGATACTGAGGGGATTATCCATGCTTATCTGGTTTACAATTTATAGAAGGCAGATTCCGGGTGAAGATGGGCAAGATCAATAATTTGTGTCCTATTGTTTCCCGAGGAAATCAGAGCGTTTGAAATATTGGGACTTTAAACGGCTTCTAATAATAATTTTTCGAAATAGCGAAATAATACACATAATGCCGGGATGATTTTAGCTCGGCAAAACATTGAGGTTTGAAGGAACGGTAATCATGGGAAGATGGAG
>CAYYHH010000060.1:3292-8304 GCA_964471645.1 uncultured Oscillospiraceae bacterium | reverse complement strand
GATTTTGAAGAGTGCGAGTGGCTTTACTTCAAACCCGGTATGTCAGTAGAACTTACGTACAAAATCTCAATGTCGGCGGATTACACAAATACAGTGGTGGCCACAGGGTACGAGGAAGACGAAACCCCGGTAATCGATGACGATTCGGCATCGGTAAGCATCAGAACGAAGGGCAAGGACAGAGATCCCGATCCGGAAGATCCGGAAAAACCTGAAGATCCGGAAACACCGGTAATACCCGAAGATGATGACAGCGGTATTTTAGGCGAACAGGAAAAAGATGATCCCGGTGTGGCAGGTGAAAGCGACAAGCTCCCACAGACCGGCGGTGTATCGGCATCAACTATTCTGGGTATATTCGGAGTACTGATGGTGACAGGAGGCGGTACGGCATTCCTGGGGCTGAGAAGAAGACGCCTTGCCAAAGATAACAATATCAGGTAGTGCCCGGTTAACTGACCGAAGATTCTCCCTTCGGCGGTAAACGGCATATAATAAAAAGGGCTGTCGTGCTGAGAAATCAGCGCGGCAGCCTTTTTATGTGATACATAATTCTACATAATTCTATATGTGACAGCCTGATCCTATTAAAAGCTAATATTATAATTGCGTTACTGTTTATACTTATTAGACTGATCAGATTAATCAGAAGCAAAAATTTAGAGATCGGGACGAACGTATTGTAATGTAAAACGTCAGTTATAACAGATCGCTCAACAGGCGTGAAATAGATTCTTTGAATTTGATTATCAGGGAGCGTTTGCAATACTTTTCCCATGTCAATTCCTCAGATTCTTCCATGTCCTTTTCAAAGATTTCTTCCAACTCCCTGACTACGCCTCCGTCGTATATGAATGCATTTACCTCAAAGTTTAAGTTAAAGCTCCTTATATCAAAATTGGCCGATCCCACAGAAGCCACTTCACCGTCTGTACATATATTTTTTGCATGTAAAAATCCATTTTTGTAGATGAAAATCCTTGCACCGGACCTTAAGAGATCCCCAACATAAGAATAAGTAGCCCAGTACACGAACATATGATCGGGCATGGACGGAATCATTATTCGAACATCCACTCCGGAAAAAATTGCATTTTTCAGCGATTCTATTATGCTTGAATCCGGAACAAAATACGGTGTCTGTATATATATGTTTTTCTTTGCGGAGGAAATCATTTTCAGATAGCCCCGCTTAATTTCAGACCGCCTTGAATCGGGGCCGCAGGATACAATTTGAATTCCCGACGACCCCTCATCGATAATTTCCTCAAAATAAGCCGATGCCAGCATAAGAGGCTCTTTAGAGGCAGAGCGCCAATCCAAAAGAAAGCGGGCATTCATTTCCTGCACACAGCTGCCCGTCAGCCTGAGATGGGTATCTCTCCAGTTTTTAAATCTTTTGTTCTTTCCCATGTATTCGTCGGCAACGTTGAACCCCCCCAGATATCCGATCCTTCCGTCTATAACGACCAATTTTCTATGGTTGCGATAGTTAAGCTTCATGGTGAGATATTTGAGATACTTTAACTTAGGCGGAAAAAAAAGGGCAAACTTGCCACCGGCTTTTTCAAAATCACGAATCATGGAGCGTGTGATTTGCCGGCCCCCGAGGGCATCAACCAAAAGTCTGACCTCCAGACCTTGCTCGGCCTTTTCGGTCAGGATTTTAATAAGATCATAACCTGTTCGATCCTTTTTAAGGATATAATACATGATGTTGATAGAATGGGTGGCTTCCGAAATATCTTTAAAAAGCGCATTAAATTTGTCGGGTCCATGGGTAAAAATCGAGATGGAATTGTCCTGGGTGAAAAAAGATTCCGAGTATCTTTGATGAAGCAGTATCATGTCCATCCATTTTTCGGCTTCACAATTGGTAAAGATGTATTCGCCGCTTTCAATGTGATTGATTTGGTCGTTAAGAGCGCTGTCAAGCACCGAGGCCTCATAATTTGAAAGCTTAAAAATCCGCTGCCGCGAGATGTTTTGCGATAAAAGCAGATAAAGAAAAATCCCTGCACCGGGCAGCATAAAGAGTACCATTATCCATGCCAGAGATGCCGAGGGATTTTTACGTTCTAAAAAGATGATTACGAAGGCAATCATAAAGTTGATCAGGTATATCACCACAGGTATATTTATTATGTTGATCCATTCCAGTGATAACAATCTTATGCCCCCGATATCATAAATAGCGCTGCAGGATTATAGCAAGGCTTCGATTTTTTCTTCCAAAACCGATGCGGGTAAACCGCCGGTGATTCTCTCCTTGATCTCTCCGTCTTTGAAAAAAAACATTGTGGGAATGCTCATTACTTTATAAGTAAGCGCAATTTTCCTATGGTCATCGATGTTGATTTTACATATCTTGGCCTTGTCTTGATATTTATCTGCCAGAGTGTCTATTACGGGGCCCAATGCCTGACAGGGTCCGCACCACTCCGCATAAAAGTCAACCAGGACAGGCAGTGAGGATTTTAATACTTCCTCTTCAAAATTATCTGCGGTTAAATAAATTGTATTTGCCGACATGTTCATACCTCCTGAAATCATTATTTTCTTATTCCGTTTTATATTCTTGTCTTTAAACAAATATATAAAGATATAGGTATATTATACCATAGGTTGCTGAAAATAAAACAATATAAAAAGCTATTGTAGAAAGCGGTTGCTTATAGTATTATTTTGTAGAGCTCATGCCATTATATATTTCCTTGTTATTTTCGGCACAGTATACAGCAATCGACTAAATCAGAAAGGCAGCAAAGCAATATGTATTTTAAAGCACTGGAAAAAACCGATCCTGCAATCAATGCTATGATCCAGAGAGAAATAGCCAGGCAGGAAAACAATATTGAATTAATCGCATCGGAAAACTTTACCTCACAGGCCATTATGGAGGCTTCGGGCAGTCCGCTTACCAATAAATATGCAGAGGGGTATCCCGGCAGAAGATACTATGGAGGTTGCGAATACGTAGATGAGGTAGAAACCTTGGCACGCGAACGAATCAAAGCGTTATTTAAGGCGGAGTATGCCAACGTTCAGCCCCATTCGGGATCCAGCGCAAACCTGGCGGTATATATGGCATTTCTTAATCATGGTGATACGGTGCTTGGCATGGACTTGTCTAACGGCGGACACCTGACCCACGGCAGTCCCGTAAATTTTTCCGGAATTAATTATAACTTTGTTTCGTATGGTGTAAATAAAGAAACTGAGCGCATTGATTTTGACTTCGTCAGAGATATGGCCCGTAAACATCGGCCAAAGATGATAGTTGCCGGAGCAAGCGCTTACCCAAGAACGATAGATGCAAGCCCTTTCAGGCAAATAGCCGATGAGGTGGGGGCCTTCCTTCTTGTTGATATGGCTCATTTTGCGGGCCTGGTAGCTGCGGGAATGCATCCCAATCCCACCGAGCATGCCCACGTTGTCACCACAACTACCCATAAAACATTGAGAGGCCCCAGAGGCGGAGCAATACTTGCGAAAGAAGAATTCGGCAAAAGTATCGACAAGGCCGTTTTTCCGGGCATGCAAGGGGGACCCCTTATGCATATTATAGCCGCCAAAGCCGTATGCTTCTGGGAGGCTGAAACTCCCGAATTCGTTGATTATCAGAAACGTGTAGTGGAAAATTGTAAGGCTCTGGGAGAAGAGTTACAGGCTTTAGATTTCCGTTTAATATCCGGGGGGACCGACAACCACTTGCTGCTTTTAAATCTTTTAAACAAAGGAATTACAGGCAAAGATGCAGAGGCTTTGTTAGATCGATGCGGAATAACTACCAATAAAAATACCGTACCCGGTGATCCCAACGGCCCGTTTATAACCTCGGGAATTCGCCTTGGGGCTGCAGCCGCTACAACTAGAGGCTTCGGTAAACAGGAATTCGTTAATATTGCCCGGGCAATCGCACTTGTACTGGACAATCCCGGTGATGAAGCTGCGGCCGACAAGGCAAGGGCAATTGTAAAAGAGCTCTGTACCGGGTTTCCGCTTTATAAATAGTACACTAGAAAAATGCCTTTACCCCACAGATAATTTTCTGATCGGAGAAAGAATCCGGATGCTTACAAATTACAGGGAACGGCGATGGCCGTTCCCATTTATCAATTGCTCGGTATGCAAATCCTTGTGCCGGGAATGGAATAATCAACAATAGACAGATCAGGATTTACCTTCATTAAATTGCGCGGCAACACTCGAAACTTATTGCATATGGTGTCGAGGTTATCGTTCATTCGCACGTAATAGCAATCTTCGCGATATCTGTCCCTCTGCCGATATTCCGGCTTCGGGGCATCAGGGATGAGAGGTATGCAAAGTTTCATGCCGACTTCAAGATTATAAAAATCCAAATTCTTGTTTGCGTCGATCAAAGCCTCAAGGGAAATTCTGTGCCTTTTGGCGATCATGTAAAGTGTGTCACCTTCAACGATTGTATAAAAATCTCCGGTGCACGATGGAATTTCCTCTCGCGGAGGTGCTTTCGGAGGTGGGGCAACAGGGACCTCGGGCATTGTGGGTGGTGCCGGCCTGGGTGTCGGTGCAGGTGCGGGTGTCGGCCGGGGTGTCGGCACAGGTGCCGGGGTCGGCACGGGTATCGGCCTTGGTGGCGGAGTAGGTGTCGGTCTTGGCATCGGAGCGATCGGAGGAGCGGGTACGGGTACGGGAGCCGGTACCGGTACGGGTGTCGGTGTAGGAATAGGTGCCGGTGTAGGTGTCGGAATAGGTGCCGGTGTAGGTGTCGGAACGGGTGCCGGTGTCGGAATGGGTGCCGGTGTCGGTGTCGGAACTGGAGCAGGTGCCGGCGTCGGAACTGGAGCAGGTGCCGGTGCAGGAACGGGAGTCGGTGCCGGTGCAGGCGCAGTGGGTATTTGGGGAATGGTTTCGGGTGTGGGAGGGGTTGTGGGTATAGGAACAGGTCTTACTCCGGGGATACAAATCTGTGAACCTATTTCAAGGTTGTGTGGATCAATAGTTGGATTGGCCCGCAAAACGGCATC
>CAYYHH010000060.1:0-3282 GCA_964471645.1 uncultured Oscillospiraceae bacterium | reverse complement strand
ATTGTTTGGCCAGCATGTATGGAGTGTCACCCTGTACAATGATGTGCATGACCCCATCACATACAGTCTCATTTTGGACCATTTCATTACCTGGAATACAGATTTGTTGTCCGATCTGCAAATCGTAGGGATTTGTTATGTTGTTCGCCTGCATTAAAGCAGATATAGGTACATTATACCTGTGTGATATGGAATAGAGAGTATCACCCGCCTGTAAGGTATACATTGCAATGCACACATAATCCCGAGGGACGGCAGGTTCGGCCGGGACAGGGAAGCGTTGGCGGTTCTGAATCATAACGACTAAATCACCTCTTTCACCTGAAGTTCTCTTCAGGATCTTATTTATACCAATATATTTCAATTCGTATAGATATGTGATAAAATATAAAAATATTATCCCAACTTAGTTAGCGAGAGGAGTTTTCTTTGAGGCGTTTTTTTTCTAATCCGGTGGCGGTGGTCCTTGTCTTTTTAATGGCTTTTCAAGCAATGACAGGTGGTCGCTACAGAGATCCGATCGATTGGTTTATGAATACAATTACTGTATTGCCGGGAATAGTGATAGGTCTGTCCTTTCACGAATTCGCACATGCCTGGGTGGCCAACCGCTGCGGTGATCCAACCCCTAAGTTTCAGGACAGGGTAACAATTAATCCGGCTGCTCATATCGATCCTATCGGTTTTATTGCATTGCTATTTATAGGATTCGGATGGGGAAAGCCGGTGATGATCAACCCCGACAACTTCAAGAAGCCAAGAAGGGATGAGCTTCTGGTATCGTTGGCCGGTGTCACTTTAAACCTTATACTGGCCTTCCTGTTCATGGCAATCCTTCGCTTACTATATGCGGTTGCATTTGGATTTATGATATCGGACCCGGGTTTGATACTGAAAGACATCATTCTTTCTATTATATTCATCAATATAGTGCTCATGGTTTTTAATCTTTTACCTATACCTCCCCTGGATGGATTCAACGTAATAACTCAGATTTTTAATTTACGCAACACAGAGTTCTATTACAAAGTATACGATAAAGGTTTCTTTATTCTTATGATACTGATCTTGTTCAATGTTACAGGTAAAATCCTGACACCTGCCGTCGGTTGGATTTATAATACATTGATGGGGATATTCTTTTAGGCCTTAATACAGTCAGCGTTTTTATGGACCGGCATGAAGAACGGGTTTTCAGAAAAATAATAATACAATAATTAGCACTCGTGTACCGGGAGTGCTAATTATTTGTTTATTTTAATCGTAATGCGGTATATAATATAGGTAATGCAAAGAATACCATGTTAATGCAGGGGGTGATCATATGAACATGGACAGAATGACGGAAAAGGCACAAGGTGCGATAATAGACTGCCAGAAGATTGCTGTAGAAGAGGGGCACCAGCAGATTGACGGCGAACATCTTCATATGGCATTGCTGTTACAGCAGGATGGGCTTATTCCCAAATTGCTCAATTATATGTCTGTAAATAACGGAGCACTGATTGGGGATCTTCAGGTGGAACTCAGCAAGTTGCCAAAGGTGCAGGGTGGCGGTGATTCCATGTATGCCAGCCGGAGGTTGAACCAGTTAATCGTTCAGGCCGAAAAAAAAGCTAATGAGTTTAAAGATGAGTTTATCAGCGTTGAACATATATATTTAGCTTTGCTGGATGAAAAGAATACACCTTCTTCAAGGCTGTTCAATAAATACGGCATTACCGGAGAAGGGTTCTTAAAAGCGCTTACCAAGGTAAGGGGGAACCAAAGAATCACGAGTCAAAACCCTGAGGAAAACTACGAGGCACTGGAGAAATACGGCAGGGATTTAGTTGACCTGGCCAGGAAAGGGAAGTTGGATCCCGTCATAGGCCGGGATGGAGAAATACGCCATACAATACAGATTTTATCCAGGCGGACGAAAAATAACCCTGTGCTGATCGGTGAGCCGGGGGTAGGTAAGACAGCCGTTGTCGAAGGTCTTGCCCAAAGGATACTTAATGGAGATGTCCCGGAAGGTCTTAAAGATAAGACGATTTATGCCCTGGATATGGGTGCACTGATTGCGGGAGCAAAATTCAGGGGGGAGTTTGAGGAAAGGCTTAAAGCGGTTCTTAATGAGATAGAAAAATCCGAAGGGAAAATCATATTGTTCATTGACGAGATCCACAATATAGTTGGTGCAGGCAAAGCAGAAGGCGCTATGGATGCGGGAAATTTGCTCAAACCTAAACTGGCACGGGGAGAGCTGCACTGCATAGGTGCGACTACCCTTGATGAATATAGAAAGAATATCGAAAAGGATGCAGCATTGGAACGAAGATTCCAAAAGATCATTGTCACTGAGCCCACCGTAGAGGATACGATTTCGATTTTAAGGGGTCTGAAAGAAAGGTTTGAAATACATCATGGCGTAAGGATAACGGATAATGCGCTTATTGCCTGCGCGACTCTTTCTGACCGGTATATCAGCGATCGTTTCCTGCCGGACAAGGCTATAGATCTGATGGATGAGGCGGCGTCAATGATAAGGATGGAGATTGACAGTATGCCTGCGGAACTTGATGAAAGCTCCAGAAAGATTATGCAGCTCGAAATAGAGAAGCAGGCCCTGGGCAAGGAATTTGATGAAGCTTCCAAGGTAAGGCTCGATAATATCAAAAAAGAGCTGGCAAAGCTGAAAGAAGACAATGATACCATGAGGGCGCAATGGGAGAGCGAAAAACAGACGATAATCGAACAAAAAGGGACGAAGCAGCAAATAGAGGATGTTCGGCACGAAATTGAAGAGGCGGAGAGAAGATACGACTTAGAAAAGCTGGCCGAGCTGAAGTACGGTACACTTCCGGAGCTTGAAAAAAGGTTGCATGAAGAGACGGCCAAAATAGATGAAGCAAAAGAAAGCAGGCTGCTCAAAGAAGAAGTAACGGAAGAGGAAATAGCCCAAGTCGTTTCAAAGTGGACAGGAATTCCGGTCAGCAGGCTTGTTGAATCAGAAAGAGAAAAATTGTTGAGGCTGCCAGAATTGCTCCACAAAAGAATAATTGGCCAGGAGGATGCTGTCAATGCTGTTTCGGAGGCCGTTTTGAGAGCCAGGGCAGGATTAAAGGATGTAAATCGCCCTATAGGCTCATTCATATTCTTAGGACCGACGGGAGTTGGAAAAACCGAACTGGCAAAAGCACTGTCGGAAGCGCTTTTTGATTCTGAGAAAAATATGATTCGGATAGATATGTCCGAGTATATGGAAAAGCATTCTGTGTCCAGGATGGTAGGAGCCCC
>CAYYHH010000059.1:0-8346 GCA_964471645.1 uncultured Oscillospiraceae bacterium | reverse complement strand
GAAATGGAATATCTCAGGGAGATTGTCGAACTTATCGATACCGGCATCGCAGATGAACCGCCGTTTACTATCAGAGAGGGAGATCTTATCAAAGAAGGCTATTCGAAAGAGCTGGATTCCCTGAAAGATTCAATACGTGACGGACAAATGTGGATTGCGGGCCTGGAAGAAACCGAAAGGGAACGGACAGGGATCAAAAACTTGAAAGTCGGCTTCAATAAAGTGTTCGGATACTATATTGAGGTGACCAAGTCTTATTATAATATGGTGCCGGAAGATTACATTCGAAAACAAACTCTGGTCAACAGTGAACGCTTTATCACACCGGAACTAAAAGATGTAGAAAGCGTGGTTCTCAATGCGGAGATCAAGATCAATCGGTTGGAGTATGAACTTTTTCAGGAAATACGTTCTTTGCTACAAGCCCATATTCCGTCTATTCAAAAGACATCCGCAGCAATTGCCTCTTTGGATGTATTGCTTTCTTTTGCCCGTGTAAGCAGCCAATTGGACTATGTAAAGCCTATTGTAGATAATTCTGACTGTATACATATTGAAAAAGGAAGGCACCCTGTACTGGAACATATGACAAAGGATGGGATATTTGTCAGCAACGACCTGTATATGGATCGCAGCGATCAAAGCCTTCTGCTGGTTACCGGACCTAACATGGCGGGTAAGTCCACATATATGCGCCAGACAGCACTCATTGTACTGATGGCTCAGACCGGTTGCTTCGTTCCTGCAGAACATGCAAAAATTGGGATTGTAGACCGGATATACACAAGAATCGGTGCGTCGGACAATCTGGCAATGGGACAAAGTACGTTTTTTGTCGAGATGAGCGAGCTTGCTTACATTCTTAATACTGCCACCGGAAAAAGCCTGGTAATACTGGATGAAATCGGGCGAGGGACAAGCACTTATGACGGCTTATCGATTGCATGGTCGGTGATTGAATACCTTTGCAGGCCCCACCAAAAGGTGAGGACGTTGTTTGCAACTCATTACCATGAGCTTACAATACTTGAAGAACATATTGAAGGCGTAAAAAACCTTAATGTAGATGTGCAGGAAATCGACGGCAGCATCGTGTTTTTACATAAAATAATCGAAGGGAGCACCAGCAGGAGCTATGGAATCCATGTGGCCAGGCTTGCGGGGGTGCCGACATCGGTTTTGGACAGGGCTGACGCTAAGCTTTCGGAATTGGAAAACAATGCTTCCGAGTTGTCCATTGCCCTTTATGATCAATCGTCACTACCTTATGGCCAAACATTAACAAAGCCCTATGACCAATCGGCACAATCGGATGAAGAGATAGGCGGAACAAAGCAGTTGTCACTGTTCGATTTAATATCCGATCCTGTGTTGGAAAGATTGAGGGCACTGGATTTGATGGAGCTGACGCCGTCTCAGGCCTTTAGCATTTTGGAGGAACTGAAAGATGCCGCAAAATAATGAAATCTTGATACTGGCCCCGCATGTATCAGAAAAAATCGCTGCAGGGGAAGTTGTCGACAGACCTCTTTCAATTGCTAAAGAACTGGTCGAAAATTCCATAGATGCAGGCGCGGACAGTATCGTTGTCGAGATAAGGGAAGGCGGAAAAACCTATATACGGGTTACGGATAACGGAATCGGAATACCTTCCGGGCATGTTAAAACTGCATTCCTGAGACATGCCACCAGCAAAATAAAAGATGACAGGGATCTTGATGACATAGGCACCCTGGGTTTCCGGGGTGAAGCTCTGGCCAGTATTGCCGCGGTTTCCAAAGTAGAGATCGTAACAAAAACGGCGCAGGAAAAGGCAGGGAGCCGCATGATCATAGAGGGTGGCAATGTCTCACAGTTCGATCCCACAGGATGTCCCGACGGCACAACTATTATTGTTACAGATCTTTTTTACAATACCCCCGCAAGACTGAAGTTCATGAAAACCCACGGGACGGAAGGCTCCCTTATCATCGACTTTATGTCTAAGATGGCTTTAGCTTATCCAGACATAAAGTTCAGAGTGATCAACAACGGAGTACCCCTTTTCGCGACGAGAGGGGACGGCAGCATCTATAACAACATACTCACCGTCTACAGCAAACAGACAGTCGGCAAATTGATAGAAATTGATGAAAATGAAGGAGATTATGGAATCAGGGCCTTTATCTCGCCGCCGGATGTGACAAAAGGCAACAGAAGGGGACAGGTGTATTTTGTCAACGGCAGAAACATCGTTGATAAAGTCCTTGAATCGGCAGTTTCAAAAGCATATCGGGAACTGGTGGATGCAGGGCGTAATCCATACGTTTATCTGTTTCTTCATGTCCCCAATGACAGTATCGATGTTAATATACATCCGAATAAGAAAGAAATTCGGTTCGATAATAATGCCCGGGTATCCGAGTTTGTGACCGGGGCTTTAAAAAAGGGATTGGGCACAAAAGAAGGTCTTTCGGGTATAAGAATAAATAATAATCCTTTTGTAATATCGGACAGAGCAGAGAAAATCAATGTAGCACCTTTCAAGGTTGATAACGGAAACCAACCATATAACAGACCATCCGGAAACGATGGACACGTTGACATAATTTCTGAAGATCCCGGACAAGCCGGCAAAATTCCCGGACTTTCCGAACAGGTTGACATAAAAACATTACTGGTAACCAAAAGGCAGGGGGAGCATGCTCGTAAACCCGAAACGGTAAATATGGATGCTGCATCGTCTGAACGACTGAACATAATGGAGTTGGTTCCTTTGGGTTCAATCTTTGCAACTTATATTTTAGCTGTCGATTCGGATCGGTTCTACCTTATCGACCAGCATGCGGCACATGAAAGGGTGCTGTATGAAAAATTGCTGAAACAATTTGCCGCAGAGGAAAAAGATACGCAATTGCTTTTGTCTCCCATATTGCTGGAAACATCCCCCGCCGTATTTAATAATGCGGAGACCTTAGTTGCAAAATTATCCGGAATCGGCTTTGAAATAGAGCCTTTCGGACTGAGGAGCTTCCTCGTAAAAGGAATACCTTCCTTCATGGAATATGACAGCGCTCATCGGTTTTTAGCTGAGTTCTCAGAGGATTTTGACGAAGCAAAAAACTTTGTGGATGAAGATAAAATGAACAAGATAATTATCAGATCATGCAAGAGTGCCATAAAAGCAAACAATTTGCTGAACATAGATGATATCCGACATCTTCTTTTTGAGCTTTCCCAGGCAGAAAACCCTCTGTCCTGTCCTCATGGCAGACCAACGATGCTGATGCTGTCTTCTAAAGACATCGAGAGAATGTTCAAGAGGTAGTAGAAAATGAATAATTGTGTCCTTATAATAATTGGTCCCACCGCAGTGGGCAAAACAAAATACGCTGTGGAAATCGCCAAAAGAATGGATGGCGAGATAATTTCCGCCGATTCGATGCAAATATATAAGTTTATGGATATTGGCAGCGCAAAACCCGGTCCCGGGGAGATGGGGGGGATACCTCACCATATGGTAGGCGAGATAGATCCTTTCGATAATTGGTCTGTTGCGGAATATCAAAAAGAGGCAAAATCCAGGATCAGTCAAATACTGGACCGCGGAAAGCTCCCTGTCGTATCGGGAGGGACGGGACTATATGTCAACTCGTTGATATACGATATGGATTTCGCTTTGATCAAAGAAGATGAAACCCTTAGAAACGAACTTCAGCTATTGGCTGAAACATCGGGGTCCCATGCTCTTCATGACAGACTGAAAAGAATCGATCCTGCCGGAGCGGCGCGGATACATCCAAACAACGTTAAAAAGGTGATACGGGCTATAGAGGTTGCGGAATCTACAGGCGGCAGTGTAAAAGATTTCGCGGATTCTTTCAAAAACACGAACGATTACAACTGCGTCATGATAGGTTTAAAAATGGACAGGGATATTTTATATGATAGAATCGAAAAAAGAGTAGACGAAATGGTTGACAGCGGCCTTTTCCGGGAAGTAGAGCATCTGCGGGCAATGGGGCTTACAGAAAAGCACACTTCTATGAAGGGAATCGGTTATAAGGAGATTCTGGCTTATTTGAACGGCGAATGCGATTCGAACGATGCGGTGTGCAGAATTAAACAAAACACAAGAAACTATGCCAAGCGACAGATGACCTGGTTCCGGCGATACAGGAACATCCGTTGGTTTGATGTGGGTAATGATTTGGATTTCGAAAGATGCGCAGAGGATATCGTCTGCCACATCACAGAAATCACAGGGAAAATCCATATTTCCCGGGAAACAGGTGTTCAGAATGGCAAATAAGAAAAAAACTGTCGTGCTGCATAACCAGAGCAAAAAACCCGACAACATTTTGCGCAAAGAGTTGGGTATAAAAGAGTTATGCCTGGAACTGGAAAAGGGACTGCCAACATTTATGAATGGTTTTTTTTCATATCTCAGAGGCAATGTGCTGCCGATGACCAGACTGGCATATCTTCGGGATATTCAGTTTTTTTGTAAATATCTGATCCGGGAAACTGATTTGACCTCTTCCGGATCTATGAGAAAAATTAAAGAATCGGAATTTGACAAAATAGATGGTGTGGATGTAAATATGTTCCTGGATTATTGCAGGAGCTACAAGGTGGAAGAAGGGAAAACCACTCATATCTTTGAAAACGATCAAAGGTCGCTTTCGCGGAAAAAATCATCCCTGTCTGTGCTGTTCAAGCACCTGTACAGGGAAGGGATCATCACCCGCAATATCACCGATGCCTTTAATCCGGTACGCGTGCCAAAACCGGGAGAAAAGCAGATTCTGGCGCTGCAGGACGACGAGGTCATGAAAATGTTGGACGCACTTACCACCGGCGAAGGTTTGACGGATAAAGAAAAAAATTATTGGAAGAGAACAAGGCTGAGGGATATGGCCATTATTTTACTGTTTTTAACTTATGGACTTAGAATATCGGAACTTCAGCAACTGAATCTGTCCTCTTTTAATTTTAGCAGAGACGAATTCTTGATTTATCGCAAAAGGGGGAAGGAGTCCCTGATGCCCCTCAACCACACTACCCGGCGGGTAGTCCTTGAATATATTGAAATGGAAAGAAGCGACAACGATGCCATTGAGCCGGAGCACAGGGATGCGTTATTTCTGTCCCTGCAAAAAAGAAGGATGACGGAGAGACAAATCAGAGAAATGGTTAAAAAATATACGTCAATAGGTCTGGAAACATCCCGATCGGCCGGTTATAGCCCCCATAAGCTCAGGGCTACCGCGGCCACTTCTTTAATAGGGCGGGGTAACTCGATCTACGATGTGCAGGCTCTCCTGGATCATGAAAATGTGACCACGACCCAACTCTATGCTGACCACAAAAAGAACGCAAGAAGAGATCTTATAAAGAGCTTCGAATGGGGTAAAGATATGCTTGACGGCAAATTGGATAATGAAGGCAAAAATGAAGGTGAAAATGAAGGTGATTGAGCCGGTTGGAAGCCTGATATAAAAGCCAAAGTTAACCGGCTATAGCCCGGATGCAACCAGGCTATAACCGGGTTATACTAAGCTTTGGCCGGATCATAACCGAGCTATACTAAGCTGCGGTCGAGCTATAACTTAGCTATACTAAGCTTTGGCCGAGCTATATGTAGCTACATCCGTGCCATACTTAGCTTTGACTGAGTCATAACCGAGCTATACTGAGCACTGACCGGACCATAACCGAGCTATACTTAGCTTTGAGGATCATAACCGAGCTATACTAAGCTTTGACCGGGCCATAACTAAGATGTGCCGCGCAAAATACATTCTAAAAAATATAGGAGACAACATGAAAAATTACACAGAACAACTGTTGATCGAATCCATGGGAATAAGCAAAAAAGTGCTGGATCACGTGTCGGGAGCGGAAAAACAGATAACAGAGCACTTTGAACTTTTAGATGATATCAAAACCTTCAATCAATATAAGGTGTTGGATGTGTTCCAGAAATGCAGGATAACCGATATGCATTTTAGCTGGAACACGGGTTATGGCTACAACGACCCGGGAAGGGATGCTTTGGAGAATGTGTATTCAATGCTGTTCAGAACGGATGCAGCCCTGGTCAGACCGATAATAGTCAACGGAACGCATGCGTTAACTTTAATGTTAACCGGGGTATTAAGACCCGGTGATGAACTGATCTACTGCACCGGCAGCCCTTACGATACTCTCTGGGAAGTGATTGGATTGAGAGGTGAGGGGAGGGGATCCCTTAAGGATTTCGGAATAACTTATAATCAGGTAGAATTGCTGCCCGACGGATCTATAGATCTTGACGCCCTCGGCATCGTCATATCTCCGAAAACAAAAGCCATAGCCGTACAAAGAGCTACGGGATACGGATGGAGAAAAGCTATCACGATTGATGAAATAGAAAAATGGGTAAACTATGTCAAAGGTATCGATCCTAATATAATATGCATGGTCGATAACTGCTACGGAGAATTTTTAGAGACAAAAGAACCAACGGAAGTAGGGGCGGATGTTTTAGCCGGTTCCTTGATAAAAAATCCCGGTGGCGGTCTGGCCCTGACCGGAGGCTACATTGCGGGCAGATCGGATCTGATAGAGAAGATCTCTTACAGAATGACCTCGCCCGGGATCGGAGGAGAATGCGGATTGACATTCGGTCAGTCACGAACTATGTTCCAAGGGCTGTTCATAGCTCCCCAAACCGTGAACGGGGCTGTAAAAGGTGCGATACTGTGCGCTAAGGTTTTTGAAAACCTGGGCTATGAGGTTTGCCCCGGGGCAGGAGATAAAAGAAGCGACATTATTGAGGCTGTTAAATTAGGAAACCCTGAAGCCGTCATTGCCTTCTGTGAAGGTATTCAAGCCGCCGCCCCGATAGATTCCCATGTACAGCCGATTCCTTGGGAAATGCCCGGCTATGAGGATGAGGTGATAATGGCCGCGGGAGCTTTTATCCAGGGATCTTCCATCGAGCTTTCCGCCGATGCTCCGATCAGAGAACCTTACATCGTATATTTTCAGGGCGGGCTGACATATGAGCATTCTAAGTTTGGAGTGCTCAAGGCTATGCAGTCCATGGAGGATAAAGGATTACTATGAGGACTTTCCTCTCGATTTTTAAACTGATTATTTTGACAGGCATTATTATAGTGTTGCCTTTGTATGTTTATTTGGCCTTCCCGGAGTTTTTTGCGCAGTTTCGCACTATGGAGGGTGTGAACACCTTTCTTGATTATTACCAAACCGCCAGTATCTTTGTATACATCGGCCTGCAGATAATTCAAATCGTGATATCGATAATCCCGGGCCAGTTCATTCAGTTTGCAGGCGGCTATGCTTACGGTTTTTGGCTGGGTTATGGCCTTTCGATTGCAGGAATTGCGGCCGGCACGTCCATTGCTTTCGGCCTGGCCAGAGTCCTGGGCCGTGACGGAGTCCACCTGATTTTTGGTGAAGAACGCATCACCAAGTTCGTTAAACAGCTCAACAGCAAAAGAGCTTTCGCTATTTTGTTTGTACTTTTTGCGGTTCCGGGCCTTCCAAAAGACCTGGTTGTTTATGCCGCAGGCATTTCCCATTTTGGTTACAAACATTTCCTTATCCTCTCCCTGGCAGCCAGATCACCGGCCTTAATGGGCACCATTATGATGGGAAGCATGCTTAATAAAGGGAGTTATTTCGGGTTGATAGTTTTAGGGATTATGACTGTTATTATCTGCATAATACTCTTAATCAAAAGGCATGATCTCACATCTTACGTGGACAGGCTTTACAGCCGTTTTATCAGCGATTAACTCATTAACCAGTAAATCGTATTACTCAATTGCTGCTCGCTATTTCGGTTACTGTTCATCACTTCAGTCACTGCCTGTTGCTCCAGTCGCTGCCCGTTGCTCCAATAGCTGCTCGTTGCCCCAATCACCGCCCGTTCTCCAGTCGCTGCTCAGGTCGCTGCCGTTGCTGTTAAGATGAGCGGAATTTCAATTAATCGGACCACCTTCAGCCATTTTTAGGTTGATGTTGCTGTAAGGGGTGCCGCACACTCAAAATGATCAAAATTTCAATTAATTTAAGATTCCGGGAGTAAAATGACGGTTTCATAGCAATTTTTCAAGTAATTGAAACATAATTGGAAATTACTTGAAGAACCTTTTAAATTACTTGCATTTTTGCTCAAATAATCACTTTTCAATCGCCGGTTTTGAAATTAGTTGAAAATTTGAGCAAAAAACCGTATATCTACCCCCCCGGACGTACTGATCCAACCCCACATTGTAAGCCATTTTAAACATTTTAAACATTGCCGCATGGATAATAACATTTGTCTTTGTTCACATCGCTGAACTCTGAGCT
>CAYYHH010000058.1:0-8426 GCA_964471645.1 uncultured Oscillospiraceae bacterium | reverse complement strand
GCTTTTCACCATTTCAACAATGTTACCGCAATGTTTACAAATAAAAAATCTCACCTTTTCACACATGATTAATGCTCCTTTCTTAGTGTCAATTATTTAACACTCCTGTACAATATATACTTTTTCATCAAAAGAACTTACTCTATTTATACCATGGGACCGCTTATTCAAACAAGACCTTAAATTAAAAAGATACATATTTCCGCATATGCAAAAGGGCGTTTTTTTCAAGCCGGCTTACCTGAGCCTGGCTGATGCCGATTTCATCGGCCACTTCCATTTGAGTTCTCCCTTCAAAGAATCGCATTGTGAGTATTGACCTTTCTTTACTCGTAAGTTTATTCATGGCCTCTGAAAGTGAAATATTATCCATCCATTTTTCATCGGTGTTGACCGTATCCTTGACCTGATCCATTACATAAAGAGCATCCCCATCTTCGTGAAAAACCGGCTCAAAAAGGGAGATCGGATCCTGAATTGAATTTAACGCAATAACCACCTCTTCGACAGTGGTATCCAATTCCTTGGCAATTTCTTCTATAGTAGGCTCTCTTTGACCTACGCCTGTCAGCCTTTCCTTAGCCTGCAAAGCCTTGTACGCCATATCCCTCAATGAACGGCTGACCCTGATGGCATTGTTATCTCTGAGATATCGACGTATTTCACCAATTATCATGGGTACAGCATAGGTGCTGAATTTTACATTGTGAGATGTATCAAAATTGTCAAGGGCCTTAATGAGCCCTATACACCCCACCTGGAACAAATCATCAGGATTTTCTCCTCGGTTGTTGAACTTCTGGATAACCGATAATACAAGTCGCAGATTGCCCCTGATGAACTCTTCTCTGGTCTCCTTGTCCCCTTTTTTGATTTTCTCAATCATTTCTTTCATTTGCGCGTCTTTATACACGGGCAATTTAGATGTGTTAACACCACAAATTTCAACTTTCACTGCCATTTAAAAGATACCCCACTTCCCCGACTTTTGCTGTCCTTATTATTTATGTACAGGGTGATCTTTTTCCATACTGTCGAAATGTGTCTTATCCGAGTTTACGGATTTCTTTTTGCAGACGCATTATGATCTTTTTTTCCAATCTTGATATGTACGATTGGGAAATTCCCATTTTATCGGCTACCTCCTTCTGTGTCATTTCCCTGCCGCTTATCAGGCCGAACCGCATTTCCATGATCTGCTTTTCCCTCTGATTCAGCTTCTTCATGGCATAGCTCAGCAGGTTGCGGTTGACTTCTTCCTCTATGTGATTATAAACGATGTCATCGTCGGTTCCCAAAATATCTGACAACAGCAGTTCGTTCCCATCCCAATCGACGTTTAAGGGTTCATCGAAAGAGACTTCTGATTTTATGCGGCTGTTACGCCTGAGATACATGAGGATCTCATTTTCTATGCAGCGGGAGGCATAGGTTGCCAGCTTTATGTTCTTATCGGGATTAAAAGTGTTGACAGCCTTGATCAGGCCGATAGTTCCTATAGAGATCAGATCCTCTACGTTGATCCCAGCATTTTCAAACTTCTTTGCAATATAAACCACCAGCCGTAAATTGTGCTCAATTAAAACTGCTTTGGCAGATTTACACAATTTCATCCTTTCTTCATCCACATCCTGTTCTCCCGGTAAAATCAACATTAGAATCATTTTTCTTTCTTCTTCTGCCGACAATGGCGGTGGGAGCGCGTCGCTTCCGCCTATGTAAAACAACCATTTTCCCGGAGGTCTTTCTTTATATGCCCGTCTGCGCTGCTTCCAGGTCAGGCTGATTTCTTTTAACCACCTTTTCATGTGTTTCAATAAAAATAAATTCTTTCTATCCAACTTTCAGGACGCCCCCTTCCGTCAATGCCTCGTGTAATAAAACATCATATTGTTCACCGTTACTGTCCATTGGCAGATCCCCCTCAGAAAGGGCCAGCACTATGCTCACTGCCTGCGGTTTTCTGCCTTTGGCCAGCAGAATCGCCTTGTCGGGCTTAACTGCCGAAAGCAATCCGTTTCCGTTTCCCACGCTGATATAGGGTATTATGCAAAATTGATCCTCCCGCGGGATAAGGTCTTCTATTGAGCGTTTTTTGGCAATGCATACCGGCCGCCCGCTTATCGGGTCCTTCAGGAAGTTCCCGGTATCCACAAACCCCTTCAAAACCGCAGTTCTTTTGCCGAAGGTGACCCTGAGTCCGGCCTCCGCCCTGCCCCTTCTCAACTTTTCTTTCAATAATAGGGCAAAGGCATAAATACATATCCAGGCGAGCATCATTCCTGTAACTATTTTTATATAGGTTATTTGTCCTATGTAAAATACTCCCCTTGCCGTTATTCCGCTGTCATTGAAGAAGTACAGTGAGCCAATGACGATTCCTCCGCTGGCGAAGCTGATTATGTAAAATATTAAGACAGTTTTTATCGTGTTTCTCACGTTCAGATGAGGGAAAACAAGAATTATCAGTAAGACAGAAAAAGCTATTTTTAAAAGACCCGCAGCCAACCATGACAATCCATCATAAAAAATAATGAATGAATATATACCACATAATATGCTGCCCGCCAATAGCCTTATCCCGGAAAGCGATGCCCCGCATATCTTGCCTGTCAGCATCAATATCATAAGGCCTGCTATGCTGTTCTGTAGAAAAAGATACTCTCCGTATATAACCATATGAAAACCCCTCCGCAGCTACAATTGCAATTATAGTCTTGCGAAGGGGCAGTATTTGTCACAATTTAATGTCGATAATTTTCTATTTCTCTACCGCTTTTTTTGCGGTCTCGGCCAGCTGTGCAAAGCTTGCGGGATCATGTATCGCAAGTTCCGATAACATCTTGCGGTTGATTTCAATGCCGGACAATCTCAAACCGTTCATCAGTTTGCTGTATGAAAGTCCGTTCATCCTGGCACCTGCATTGATCCTGGTTATCCAAAGTCTTCTGAAATCTCTTTTTCTATGCTTCCTTCCGATATACGCGGAGCTTAAGGATCTCATCACTGCGGGATTTGCTGCTCTGAATATCTTGCTTTTTGCACCGTAAAATCCACGGGCCTGCTTCAATACTTTTCTATGTCTTTTTCTTGTGTTTATTCCTCTTTTGACTCTTGCCATTTTTCTTACCTCCTAGGCTATACGTTTAACACGTTTTTGATTCTTTTTTCGTCCGCACTGGTGAGCAGGGTGGATTGTCTCAACCCTCTTTTTCTCTTTGCGCTTTTTTTGGTAAGAATATGGCTTTTATATGCTTTATGCCTCTTAACCTTGCCGGTGCCGGTAATCTTGAATCTTTTGCTTGCTCCCCTATGGGATTTCATCTTTGCCATTTAAAACAACCTCCTGATAATACGTGGTTTTCTATTTATTGATCTTGGGTACTAAAATCATGATCAGGCTTCGGCCTTCAAGGATGGGGGCCCTTTCAACAGTGCCCGTTTCAGAAATGACCTCGGCAAATTTTTGCATGACCTTCTGACCGACGTTCACGTGGTCCCTCTCCCTGCCCCTGAAGCGCAGAGAAACTTTAACCTTATCCCCGTCTTTCAGAAATTTTGACGCATTGTTCGCTTTTACCATCAAATCGTGATCCTCTATAAATGTAGAGAGTCTGATCTCCTTAAGTTCGACGGTCTTTTGTTTCTTCCGTGCATCTTTTTCTTTTTTTTGAAGATCGTACTTGTATTTCCCGTAGTCCATAATCTTGCATACAGGCGGATTCGCCTGCGGCGCAATATTTACCAGGTCCAGTTTCTTGTCGATGGACAGTTGCAATGCCTCTTCGATTTTTAAAATCCCCAGTTGCGTTCCGTCGCTGTCGATGACCCTTACTTCCCTGTCGCGAATTTCTTCGTTGATCTGATTTTCCTTGTTAATGTTTCGCACCTCCTAAGATAAATAAAGCGGGTACATAAAGTATCCGCTCTTAAAACCCCATTACATGCCTTTACGGCAGATGTGTTCCTTTGTATTAACCGTCACAGCGTGTACCGTGAGGTGAGAAGCGGATGACTTCTGCTTATTACTGATATAGATTACCACAGTGCCGACTACTTGTCAAAGATTTTTTTCACAGCCCCGTTGACAGCCTCGTTGACAATCCGGGGACAATCTCTGCAGACTCAGAAATGCGGAAATGGTGCCTGCTTATGGCTGAAGAGATGTTAAGTCCCGAAGCGCCTGATCTTTTATTCTCCCCCTTAGCATTCGTATACCGGCATCCAGATTCGGCGGTCTGTCGTCCATGTTATGACAATCCGAGGCCAAAATATGTATCATTCCTTCCTTTATCCATCTGATGGCTTTTCTCCTGGTCAGGAAACCTTCTAAAGCATCAACATTAAGCTGAACGAGCATACCTGCATTTACCAGCTTTTTAATAGGTTCCTCATCTTTTATATAATGAAAATATCGATCTATATGTGCCAGGACGGGTATAATTCTCCGATTATATATCAATGCCTCCAAAGTGTCGTAAATTTGATGATTCCAGCTTTCAAAGGGGAGCTCCAACATTATATATCTACTTTCGCCTATGCCTAAAGCGCTGAGACTTTCATTGTCAATCAATGCAATCTCATTAAAATAACATACCTCGGCACCCGGTATCAGATCCGGTAATGTATGATCTGTTTTAGTATCCCAAAGCTTGTTCAACGCCCGGGATCGTCTTGCCGAAAATTTTTCAGGATCCTCTTTATGCGGATAAAAATGAGGTGTCAGCACAACGGATGTCACCCCAATATCGTGGCATTTTTTTAGCATGGAGACAGACTCGTCCGGATTCTTGCTGCCATCGTCCATGCCCGGTAAAATATGGGTATGCCAATCAATCATTCTAAACGCTGTAATCTCTATAGTATCGCTTGTATTTACCATAGTAGCCTCTTCGCTTGCTTTGATAAGCCCTGTCATTAAGTATCAATCCCAATACTTTGGCGTTGACGAAGCTGAGCTTGTTCAAAGCCTCTGCCACCTCGTCTTTGCGGCTAACATTCTCTCTGACCACAAGAATTATCCCATGCAGAAGCCTTGACAGTACCGTTGCATCGGTGACGACGTTTATAGGCGGGGTATCAATTAAAATGTAATCATAAAACTTTTTTAGTCCTTCAACCAGGTTCTTCATATTGTCGGAGGCAAGCAGTTCAACGGGATTGGGCGGGATACTGCCGCTGTATAAAACATCTAAGTTTTCATAAGGAGTGTGGTTGATTGAATCGGATATTTTCACAAATCTGGCCAAAACATCGGAGAGTCCTAAGCTTTCTTCCGTTTCCAAGATAGTTTTAATATTGGGCCTGCGCATATCTGCATCAATCAGCAATACTCTAATGCCTGTTTCGGCAAAGGTGATAGCTAAGTTCAATATTGAGGTGCTCTTCCCTTCGCCGGGTATTGCACTGGTCACTCCTATTACCTTGCATCCCTCATCGGGCACTGAAAACATAACATTGGTTCGCATTGCCTTATACGCTTCTCTTACATGGAAGGCTGTGCTTTCGTTAATCAGGGTCTCGCCCGATTTTAATGATTTGCTTTTTTTGCCGCTGTTATAAAAAGCGTTGAGCACTTTACCGATACCCATAGCCACCTCCGTATCCGCCGGCTTTTTGGTTGCCATCCAGTTTTTCTATAAACGGTATCACCCCTAAAACGGGCAAATCTGTAATCGCCTTTATATCGTCTTCCGTGCGAACAGTATTGTCCAGCATATCCAGAAGCAAAACCAGCAGAACGCTTAATATCAACCCCAACAACAGCCCGATAGCTGTATTAAGCTTAACGTTGGGAGTTGTCGGATTTAAAGGCAGCGATGCATGATCGATTACCTTGACGGATGTCGCCTCAACGAAGCTCATTATTTCACCCGGTGCATCGATTGCGATCTGGTTAGCTATAAGTTTCACGTCATTGGGATTTTCTCCCGTTACCTTTACATAAAAAATTTCTGTGTTCTTGACTGCCTGGGTGCTTACCATTGATTTCAGCCCTTCAAGGCTGTACTCTTTACCGCTTTTAACTACATTCTTTGAAACCTTACTCAGAACTGTATTGCTTTTTACTATTTCCATGTAGGTATTTACCAGCCGTTCCGAGGCATTGAGGTCGCTGATGCTGGTGGTGTCCGCCTGACCCGCCCTGGAGTTGTTTACAAAGAGTTTTACACTGGCCTCGTATTGAGGGGTAATAAGAAATTGGCTGATTATAAAGGCCAATAAGCCTGCTGCAACAGTGATGACTAATATCAGCCTGATATGGTCAAACACAATATCTATGAGCTCTTTGATGCTGTAACCTTCATCTACCGCCAGCCTGTCGCCGTATTGAGTGTATTCTAAATCCGCCATAAGACTGCCCTTCCTTTATAAGTATTCCTTAGCTTTGTCAAGCAGAAGTTTTCGTCTTTCATCCTTCTGCTCTTTATACTCGGTTTTAATACGGCTTATATAATCCTGGATCTTCTCCTTATCCATACCCGCGGCTTTCAGATCGCCCTCCATCCTGACAATCAGGACGTCCAGGGTGGAATCCAACCCGTCCTCATAAGCTTTCGATCTGTTTGTATAAGCAGTGGCTAGCTTAGTTAAATCCACTTTCCCCCCGCCTGAAGATTTCATCGCTCTGTACTCTTCCTTGACTTCGGTGATCATCCTGTCGACTATAGAATTTCCCTCACCTTTGAGCCTCTCAAACCCATTTTCATAAGATGCGATAATGCGGGATATTTCACCATCCTTCGCCGAATTGGCGTTGCCTTCATTTTCAGATACCGTTTCGCCCTCCGGCTGATTTTGATCGTCGCTCTCTATCTCATCAACGATAGCCTGTGTAATTTTATCAACTTCCTCGCTGATGGCGTCTTTCTCTTCCTGATCAATGCTGTTAAACAGTAGCTGATGGCCCAAAAAAGTCACCGCTGCGATGATAACAACCGCTATGCCCAAGGTTATAAAAAATTTATTCTTTCGCTTTCTCTTAACTGCCATAATTATTCTCGCTTTGCGATTATACTGTCTAATGGGGTAAGCAGAATCGCCTACCCCATTGGAATCCCCTTTAATTAGTATGAAGCATTTTTCCTATACTTTGACCCATGTATCTGTCAGTATCTTGTTTCAAGTAGTATTAATCTATCAATTTAAATTTATATTCACCAAGTTGACCACTTTTGTTGCCGGTTTTATAAGAAAATGTCACCGTGAATTCATCATTGACTTTTTGGCTATCTAAATATTCCTTAAGCTCATCAAATTTATCAATTGCCTCCTGATTATCCAATGCTATCGCTATTAAAATAAATCGATCAAATAAGTCGCTTAGTTTATTGAAACTTTGCTGGTAAGACCTCTTCATGAGGGAGCCCGGTATTTTTACAACTTCCGCAGTCTTTTCCGAACTGCCTTTTTTAACTACTACAGTTATATCATAATCTTTACTACTATCAAAATCCTTCCCTACAATAGTAACCCCAATTGTATTTTCATTTTCTTCGTTAATAGCATCAATTGGAACCATGTACACATTGTTTTCTTTTCTAATATCTTCCCCATTATAACTCAATCCTGCCAGCTCGAGTGTGGGGGATTTATCGGTCGGCGTGTCATCTCCCGACGGGCCTCCGCCTCCGCCACCCATGCTTGGGGATTCTTCAATTATAGCAGCGCCGCCGCCTGTAGAATCATTTTTTGCGCTGCTCCCCGCGGGAACGTCCAGTCCGCCGCCTGCCTTGACACCGCTGACATTCGATTCAACTGTTATTATCGTATCCGGTGTTGTTACAGAAGCATTATTGCCTCCCCCGGCGACCTCAACATTTTTAACCGCACCGGTGCCTTCAACTATTGCATTGGCACCAACTATTTTAATCTTATCAACTGTGGCACCCTCATTTACAATTATTGCAGAGGATTTTCCGCTGATGGTTCCATCTTTCAATTTTGTACCTTGAGCCAATATGATTTTTGAATAATTACCGCTTACCGCAGCCTCTTCCAATGTTGCATTAATAGCCGTAACAGTTACGGCATCGCCTGCAACCTCTAAGGTTCCGATTTCTCCCTGGACGATTACATCATCCGACCCGTCGGCTGCATAAACAATTTCAACGTCAGCATTTCCTTCAACGGATATACGTACCTTTCCGTCAACTTTCGCCACTATTATTTTACCTATGGCCGAGTTCCCTTTAATAACGATGGAATTTTCCCCGCCTCCGCGCACCACTGCTCTTCCCTCAACTTTTACACTGTCCAGGGTAACATCGCCTTCGCCAACTCCGTCAGCTATTATCAAATCACCCTTAACAGTTAATCCTTTAAGCGTCACACCGGAAGAACGGACCATTACATTTCCGATTGTTACAACCTCCGAATAGGTACCCTCTTTATCTATGTACTGCTTGACCAGATTATCCATTACT
>CAYYHH010000057.1:0-8515 GCA_964471645.1 uncultured Oscillospiraceae bacterium | reverse complement strand
GTTGCAGACAGATACGGTCAACCCTAAAACAGCTGAGGCTCCAAAGGCTAATGCTATTGAGGCGGCGCTGTTTATAATCAAAAGCCCTGCGGAATTCATCAATATTGCCCATAGCATAAAGAACCAGAAGTTTTTAGTCGCAATCATTTCCCTTGCCGTATAGCTTTCACGGGAGTTATTGATATTTCCTGAATTTCTCATCATCTCCGCAGTATCGGGAGTCTTGAGATAAAAGGCACCGGCAAGCAGAACGATTGTTGTGGAGACAGCCAGCAATTTAAATGTAGGAAATAATCCGGCATTCTCTATTAAACCGTTTATGGCGCCGCCCAGGACGATACCTCCCAGACCGAATCCCATCATCATCACACCTGATGCCAGCCCCAGGCGGTCGGGGAACCATTTATTCACAGCGCTGATTATTGCATTGTAACCCATTCCGATGCTGCCGCCGCCGAGGACGCCGTAAAACAGGTATAGCAACTTTAATGCGGCCTCGGGTCCGAACTTTTCTATTTGTGACACCCCCATAAATCCGGTGAACAGAATGGCGGCTGCGATAAGTAAAATGTATTTGACATGTAGCTTTCTGCTCATGTTCCCTGCCGTGAAGGTACCCAGACAGAAGAAGACAATAGATATTGTGAAAGTCAAAGACAGTTGCGACACAGTCCATTCCGGGTATATGTTGTTGAATGGCCGCCTGAAAATAGACCATGCATAGATCACACCGTGAAACAGAAGCATGATAGTTCCCGCAAAAAGATACAGCCATCTTTTCAAATTTTGCATATGTTCTCCTTTAATGGATGAATTATTGTAGAATTTTAGCATATAATGTTTTCCGATAAAAAGCAAATGATATCAGCCGACAACCGTATCGATTGTGTTTGGTACCCGGTAATGAACGCAACATTTCGTCAGGCCGGAATGTCGAAATCGCAGATGGCGGATTATATCAAAATTGCTTCCAATTATGATATAATTAAAACTAAGGACATCGGTAAATATATCTATGTCAGTAAATACATCGAAACGGGCTTATTGCTTAAGGAGAGAGTTCTATGTCAGAAAGTTTTTCATCCAATGCATTAGAGGTAAATCTTGCGAAGACCAGGGATTCAAAGATTGAGATCCCTGAAGAACAGCAGTGGTTCATTGATTTATCGTCCTCGAAGTGGGGCATTAATAAGCGAACCCGGGAATTCATATCAGAGCTGAATCACAAATACAGAAATGATTTATATGTTATAGATGCTTTGCATAATATTTGCCTTACCGACCTGTGGTTTTACAACTCCTCGGATGATCCGGAAAGAGCATTATCGGTTCTTTTGGTAATATTCGAAGACCTGTTCGAATCGGAGATGGGCGAGGCCGCCAGGGAGGTACTTATAAAAACGCTTATCAAGTTTATGGATAGGCTGGCCAACTTAGACAGCTTCCCCGAAGAGATTATCGACAGGTCAATAGAGCTGATAAGAAATACATTGGGAAAGCATCGACTGCTTTACATTCGTCATTCGGGATATTTCAAAACATACCTTAATAAAATCGCACAGAACCCAAGATTCTCCGAACCGTTGACCGGGCTTACGGGGGAGCTGCTGCTGAATTGCATCGATTATTGGGAATCCACTACCAACGCAGAAGAATGGTTCAGCGGAAAGAGGCATTTATTCAATCAGATGGACGAGACGACGATGAATGAGATCGGGAAGCCCTTTTTTGACAAGCTCCGGGAGGAATTGGGAAAGGCCGATCAATGGAAAAAAATCAGCGGCCTGATGTTTTACAACGATATATCCAACTACTTTCGCAGCTTTACCGATCGCTTCGATTCATACCTTGAAACTATTTATTACCTTTATTATTTGCTTCATCTGCCGGGCATGTCCCATTTGAACGATCACCTGCTTTACGATGTTAACAGGAATTTGCGAAATGTTTTCACCGAACTGGATGAAGATGACATTACCGGTTTTCTCGATACGATAATGGAGCAGTTCCATGAGCTTGGCAAAGACCATGGCGGCACGGTTTTAGATTGTATCATTACCTTGGGCAAAGAGGTCATCGATACCGGGGATCAGAGCATAATCACTTATTTTATCCGGGGTCTTGTCAAGCTGGGCTTCAATCACCCGGGGGCAATGACGCTGAACAGCGATTGGCAGATCAGGATAAATGCCAATCATGTTAAAAACATCAGAACGTGGCTTGAGCTTATCGAGTATGCCCCCTCTGCCATGAGGGAGCTGCTTGCGGCCCTTATAGTCAACCTTAAACTGGGCGGAATATTTATTTCAGATACGGATCTTTTCCAAAGGGATGTCACTAATCTGCTCAATTCCGATATTGAGCCGGTTTACAGGGAAATGAAGCAGCTGGCACGGATATTCCCCGTATATTTCAGGGATATCGGCGCCGAAGGAAGGCTGAGGGATATTTCCACGGCTATAGATGAATTGACCATGAGAAAAGACAGGCTGATCCATTTTCTCAGAAAACAGACCCATACCGAAAGCAACAATACCCACATTATGCTGACTGCAAAAATAATCAAGTATTGGCATGAAGGCGACAAGGGGCTGTTAAAAAATTTAGTACCTGCCGATGTTTATGAATGGCTTGATGAAAAAAGCGAATGGTTCGTGCACGTCAACAGAATAATGAAAACTCTGTGCAATGAGCTGCAGACCACTGCGGAGCATCTTCTGACAGTGGAGATCGAAGATATAGAAATTGAGCTTTCAAAAATCGATGTAAATGGCGATCGCAGCATGGAGAGGGACAAAAAAAGGGTACTCCATATTTTCCAGGTCTATAACTTACTGTCGGAAAAATATTCTTTAGAGTCAGAGGACACTCTCGCACTGATGAAAAGCAGCGGATATTGTACAGACGGAGAGATTGCATTGCTGGGAGAAAACCTTGAAAAAGGCAGAATGAAAGAAGCATTGCTTCAGCTGTATTCTTTTATGAATCAGCTAAAAAGGGTGATTCTGGATCCGGCGAAGAGTGAAGCCCTGGAAAATATCTACTATAAACGGCATATTGCCGCAGGCATACCGTCGATGTACGGTCAATATATTGAGCCTAAATTTGAGGCGCTTGGCATGATGTTCCGGTTGGAAAGAACTGCATCGAAGCTGATGGTGCAGCTGTTGCGCAAAGTCAATCCCGAATATATCACGGCGAGGACCTTCAGGCATATTTATGAACTGCTTGAAATGTTTCGCATGGGGCTGGAATTGGACGGGATATACAACCAAGGGCTGAATTCCCATCTGGATATGCTTAAATACAGCTTGACCTCACCCAGTTTCTCACTGGATCAGTATATGAATATATTCCAGTTTATGGCGCAGGATATCAAGCAGATAATAAACGAATACTTTTTTGATGTTTATGAAAATGCCTTGAAACGAATTATTCCTCAGGTTTTTCCCGAAAAGGGAAATCTCAGCGAGGCGGAGGGCAGGCATCTGTATTATATGGAATCGGAGAGATTCCTGAGAGATAACCTGGCTTCTGCGTTTCTGGTTCAGGATCTTGATAACTTTATAACCGATATTTTAGGCAATCTTCGCAGCATGCTTGACACGTATTCCCATTCGTTTATCGAGAATATGATGACCTATGATCCGGACATAACCTTCAGTCTTTTGAGCCGCACATCGGAGGCGGTGGACAATCCGGTTTTCCTGGGAGCGAAAGCTTTTTTCCTTAAAAAACTGATCGGTTACGGTTTTCGCGTACCTCCCGGGTTTGTGCTGACTACGGAAGTTTTCAGGCACAAGGATACTATCCACGCTCATCCCTCCATTAACAGCGAATTTATTCGCATGATCGGAGACAGCATAAAAGAGATAGAAAGTGTTTCGGGGAAGAGGTATGGGGATCCGGATAATCCACTGTTCTTCTCGGTGCGCTCCGGCTCGTCAATCTCCATGCCGGGGGCGATGAAAACCTTCCTTAACGTTGGGATGAACGATGAAATAACGGAAATACTCAGCAAGAAAAAAGGTTTCGGCTGGACGGCATGGGACTGTTATCGGCGCTTTCTCCAAAGCTGGGGAATGGCCTACGGCATAGAAAGGGACAACTTTGACCGAATTATCCTGGATCATAAAGACAGGTGTGGTGTGGAGCTCAAAATACAATTTACCAACGAGCAAATGAGGCAGATTGCTTACGATTACAAAGGATTGCTGACCGCCAAGGGCATTGAAATAGAAAAGGATCCTTTTCTGCAGTTGAAGCAGGCGTTGATCAGCGTACTCGATTCCTGGTCTTCAAAAAGCGCTATATATTACCGAAATCATATGCAGATCGCCGATGAATGGGGTACTGCGGTGCTGGTCCAGCAAATGGCCTTGGGTAACCTGTCAACAAGTTCGGGAACAGGTGTTGTGTTCACCAACAGCCCATTCAACAGCCATTCGGGGATCAACTTATACGGGGATTTTGCTCTTTGCAGCCAGGGTGAAGACGTGGTTGCCGGTCTGGTAAACACCCTGCCTATTACGGAATATCAGCGTAAAAAATATTACACGGACAGCAGTCTTTCTTTGGAATCGGCTTTTCCGCGGATTTACGAAGGTTTAAACAATTATGCCGAACAGCTTATTCGGCAGCACGGGTTCGTCCATCAGGAAATAGAATTTACTTTTGAATCAGACCAACCGGAGGATCTGTATATCCTTCAGACGAGGAATCAGAATTTCAAGAAACAAAAGGCAACTTCCTCGTTCGTTAAGCCATACCACGAGATGAGGCTTGTGGGAAGGGGCATCGGGGTCAGCAGCGGAGTCATTTCCGGAGCGCTGGCATTTGATATGAAAGATTTAATGGTCTTCAAGAAACAGGGCCATACAGGTAAGGTGATATTGGTCAGACCGGATACGGTTCCCGACGATATACCTTTGATATTCAACTGTGATGGATTGATCACCGGAAAAGGGGGGACCACATCACATGCGGCAGTAGCTGCAGCCGGCCTGGGCAAAGTATGCATCGTAAACTGCAAGGGCCTCCGGGTAAATGAGGAAGAAAAAACCTGCATAATAAACGGCCATGCCTTTGGCGCGGGGGATGACATATCCATAGACGGTGACCTTGGGAATATTTACGAAGGGAATTACGAAATACAAACAAATTTATAAAATTTACGGTAACAGCGGTAAGATTGTGATATTACGTGTGTGCGTAATAACAGTAAATGATAGGAGGGAGTTAATATGAATATGCAATTATCCAACAGAAGGATGTTGGGTATCAATGGGATCGGAAGGATCGGGAAATTAACCTTATGGAATCATCTCAATTTGAAGCATTACGACGGGATCGTCATCAACGCGGGCAGGGAAATAGGTAAGCGTATAGATGACATAGTGCAGTATCTTACCACCGATTCAACCTACGGAACATTGGATCGGTTCCTTTATGGGATCTCGGGGAAAAGTTGCGACGTTAAGGTTTTGGATCAGTCAGAATGCATCATCGAAATGGATGGGATACCCGTAAAAGTGTTGAAAAAGGCCAGGAACCCAAGGGATATAGATTGGTCAAAGGCAGGAGTAAGAGTCGTTATTGATTGCACAGGAAAATTCCTTGACCCTTCGCTGCCGTCAGATCACCCCAAAGGGAGCCTGCGCGGTCATATTGAAGCCGGCGCGGAGAAGGTCATTGTTAGCGCCCCCTTCAAACTATCCAACTCAACACAAAAAATGCCGGAGGACAGCACCATGCTGGTCTACGGTGTGAACCACTTTACTTATGAGCCGATGAGGCATCACATTATTTCCGCAGCCAGCTGCACTACCACAGGCCTGGCCCACATGGTTAAACCACTTCTGGATGCAGAGGAAACCACAAGAATAATTACAGCTTCTATGACAACGGTCCACGCGGCCACCAACAACCAGAACATTTTAGATTCGCCGCCGGGGGCGGGCAGCAAGGACCTTCGCCGGAATCGCTCGGTTTTCAATAATATAATCCCCACTTCCACCGGAGCCGCAATAGCTCTGGAAGATATTCTGCCCGAGATCAAACGCGTCGGCTTTATGGCTGATTCCATAAGGGTGCCGACCAGTACCGTTTCATTGATCTCTCTCAATATAACATTCAGAACGGAACTGGGCAGCAACGGCGATCCCATAATCAACAGAGGCTTTATTAATGACATTTATAGAAAGGCTGCGGCGGGGGCACAAAAAGGTCTTCTGGTTTATAGTGACAACCAAAACGTATCGACGGATCTGATGGGCAGGGAGGCAGCTATCGTGATAGAGGGCCACGAAAATCATACGAGAACAGGCTTTCTGTCCCTTGATGCCGATACCCTCCGAAGCTTTGGAATAGAAACGATGCAAGATTTCAATCTGCCTGTTACCCATGCCAAAATATTCGGATGGTACGATAACGAATTCGGTTGCTACGTCAATTGTCTCGGAAAACTTACAAGGTACGTAGACAAAAATTTAATTTAATAAAAGGAGCTTACCGCAAAAAAAACCGGCTGTAATTTCTTGTTGCTTGTTAATATAATATTAATATTGCAAACATTCAATCATCAGAGTATAATGTGCACATTATCGCCGCGCGTTCCGAAAGGGCAGCGCAATATATTGAAAAGGTGGGATATAATGACAGCACAATTGCAACAAGAAATTCAGTCTTTTAATGGGCGCAAATCTCTGTTGGCAGCTCTGGCGTCCATTGCGGGAGCATGGATCATTGCACTGGCTTTGCCGGCAAATATGACCGATTACGGTCCTATTTCACTGATACCGGCAGTTTTTCTTATCATTTATATTTTTGTGACTAAAAGAATACTCGAAGCCCTGACTCTTGCATCTCTGGTGGGGTTTATAATCGTATCCAAGGGTGAAATGCTGGATTCATTCAGCGGTTCGCTGCTTGACGTAATGATGAATGAAGATATAGCCTGGCTTATAATAGTCTGCGGCCTTATGGGCAGCATCATTTCGCTGGTAGAAAGGGCGGGAGGAGCCTTTGCCTTCGGCGAATGGGTGGCTAAGAGAGCCAAAACGAGAGAATCGGCACTTATCTGGACCTGGGTTTTAGGCGTGATCATTTTCATCGACGACTACCTGAACTCCATGACTGTAGGTTCGTGTATGTCCGCACTGACCGACAAGCACAAAGTCCCCAGGGAATTCCTGGCTTATGTGGTCGATTCCACAGCGGCTCCGGCTTGTGTCATCGTTCCTATAACAACCTGGGCTGTTTTTGCGGGAAGGCTTCTGGAAGTTAACGGCTGGGCACCGGCAGGAGACGGACTCCGCTACTTTATTAAAACAATACCTTTTAATTTCTACGGATGGATCGCTCTTGCAATAGTGCCCCTTATCATTTTGGGGATCATTCCCATATTCGGGCCTATGAAAAAAGCCGAACAAAGAGTTAAGGACGGCGGACCGTTAGCTCCTCCGGGATCAGAGAAAATTGATATCAGAGCCGGCGTAGTTGATTCAATCGTGCAGGATAACCCGAAAATATTGAACTTTCTCATTCCGATTGCGGTTTTATTTGGCTCGACGATTTATTTCGATGTAGACATGCAAATGGGTGTACTGGTTACAATGGGAGTAATGTTTGTCATGTATCTTGCACAAAGTTTAATGACAGCAGAAGAGTTTACAGACGTTGCGCTTCAGGGGCTGAGAAATATGATTCTCCCGCTGATGCTTATGGTTCTGGCGTTCTTATTTGCAGAGGTTAACGAGCAAATCGGATTTACATATTATGTGATTTCCACAGCAGCAAAACACATGACACCGGCTCTTATGCCGGCCACTATTTTTCTTGTGCTGGCCGTTACGGAATTTATAACAGGGACCAACTGGGGAATGTACGTTATCGCATTTCCGATCGTAATTCCCCTCGCTATCGGAATGGGCGTACATATGCCATTGGCGGTTGCTGCGGTTCTTTCCGCGGGTGTATTCGGAAGCCATGTATGCTTCTATTCAGATGCCACAGTTTTGACCTCGGCGGCTACCGGTTGCAATAACTTCGATCACGCACTTACACAAGCCCCCTTTGGAATACTTGCGGCGTTGATTACCGCAGTGGGATATCTGATAACAGGCTTTATCTTCGCATAGACCTTAAACTGTATTTACCACCATACTTACCACCATACTTACTAACCTTTACTTACTTGCCTTTAATATGAACTTCCTGTAGCTTTCCGACTAAACGGAAAAATTCCTTAAAAAAAAGCCTAAATAGCCGGTATTTCTGCGAGTTATCTTGCAAAAATACTGGCTTTATGTATTCTGTATTTAGTCGTAAGTACAACTAAACAGGAGCTGACAAGTGTGGTCTAGGCTTTGTTATCATGGTGAAGGGGATGTCTTCCCGAGTGAATAAACCATCCCCATATTTTAAATAGAAAATAGTTAATAAATCTTCAAGTAATAATCCAATAGACAAAAAATCACAAGTTATGGTTTATGACCCTAATCCAAAAGACGCATTC
>CAYYHH010000056.1:7349-8521 GCA_964471645.1 uncultured Oscillospiraceae bacterium | reverse complement strand
TTAAAAGGTTTTTGTTGAGCTTGGGAATTGTGTTTAAGGGCAACCCCGAGAACCTACATCCCGGATCTTTGGATGAGGTGCTCGGTACAGTCAAGGGCACAGACAAGGAAAATGTGGTAAACACCGTAATGCTTCGCTCGATGAAAAAGGCCTTTTATAATGTCGAATGTTTGGGGCATTTCGGGCTTGGAATGAAATATTATTGCCACTTTACCGCCCCCATACGCCGTTATCCTGATTTGATAATACACAGAATAATCAAAGAATTTCTTCGCGGAGGAATTACGGAGGAAAGAATCGAAGGGCTGCAGCATAAAACCTTTGAGGCAGCAGAAAATTCGTCACTAATGGAAAGAAAAGCCGAAGAGTTGGAGCGGGAGGTGGAAAGACTCAAAAAGGCCGAGTACATGAGCAAACATATCGGCGAAGATTTCAGAGGGATCATCAGCGGTATGGCTTCTTATGGTTTCTTCGTACAGATTGAGAATACCGTCGAAGGACTGGTGAGGATTGACAGCGTGAATGATGATTATTATATTTACGAGGAGGACAAGTACCGGTTCATAGGGGAAAACGGCAAAAAGGTATATGGGCTGGGTAATCCGGTGATAATTACGGTGGATTTCGTCAACACGGCGGAAAGAGAAATAGTTTTTATTATCAGCGATCAGAATCCCAGTAAGAGGGAGTGAACAGCAGGATGATCGTAAACAATTCCAGTCTGCCCGTCAGCATGAGAAAGCTTAAATAAATCTTGGAGAAGCCTGAAAAAAGAGCGAAAGTTCCGGTGGGACCTATCAGTTCAAGGCCTGTTCCCACATTGTTCAGAGCTGCGGCAGTTGCGGTAAATGTTGTCAACAGATCCAGGTTTTCGAAAGACAGAACCCAGGCGCTTATCATGAAAATAAAAACATATAGGTACATGAACGACATAACACCTGCCATAACATCAGATGAAAGAACTTTACCGTCTATTTTTATAGGCATTACAGCTTTTGGATGGAGTCTGACGAGAAAACTTCTCTTGATCAGTTTCAGCAGCACGATGATGCGTATTACTTTTATTCCGCCCCCCGTAGAGGAAGAACAGCCGCCTATCAGCATCAGTATGAAAAGGATCATTTTGCTGAAAGATGTCCAAAGATTAAAATCTGCGCTGTAGTGGCCCGTAG
>CAYYHH010000056.1:0-7339 GCA_964471645.1 uncultured Oscillospiraceae bacterium | reverse complement strand
TTGAAAGAAGCCGAACCGTAAAGATTCACCAAATGTATCGTAACTGCCTGTGATCCACAGATCAAAGGTTATCAAGGCGGTTGCCGCACAAAATATCAATAAAAAGATTCGCATTTCAGCGTTGGTATAAAAATCTTTCCATCGCCCGCGTATCAGATTATAGTACAAAGTAAAATTGATGCACGATATTATCGTGAACAGTGCTATCACAAATTCAACATAGGTATTGTTGAATCCCTGAATTCCTATATTGTAATTTGACAAACCTCCTGAAGCAACGCTGCCGAAGGCTGCGATTAATGCATCGAAAGGGCTCAATCCGCCGAGCATAAGCAGAAGCGTCGCCGTTACTGTGAATACCATATAAATCAAATAGAGAATTTTAGCCGAATCAGACATCCTGGGGGTCAGTTTGTTCAGCGTGGGACCGGGAGTTTCAGCTCGTGCCATCCGCTGTCCGCTTATCCCGAGGGCGGGCAGTATGCTGATCGCAAAGATTAAAATACCCATGCCACCCAGCCACTGGCAAAACGATCTCCAAAACAGTATTCCTTTTGGTATGATTTCCACATCCGGAATGACAGTTGCCCCGGTAGTGGTAAAGCCTGAAGAAGCTTCAAAAAAAGCATTCACAAATCCGTCAACGCTATCGGTCATCAAATATGGCAGACAGCCGATCAATGAAGCCAGCAGCCAGCTGAACGCCACAACAAAAAAACCCTCTCTCAGCTTCAATCTTTCTGAATCGACAGTTATACGCTTGTTGATAATAATGCCCGGAATCAGAACCGAAACAATAATTTTCACAAAGGCCACAGCCGTATCATGCTCCCCGTAGATAACAGAGACTATAAGTGACGGTATCATGGAACATGCCAAAAGTATGGTTACAGCGCTTAATATTTTGATAATAGTGCGAAAGTTTAATCCCATTAAAATACCCCCATTACCTGTTCAGATCCCAGAAACCTGGTACGAAGAGCAACAACAGAGTAAACAGTTCCAGCCTGCCGGCAATCATAAGCACCGAGAGGAAAAGCGTTGATCCGTCAGAGTAAAGACTAAAATCAGACAGGGGTCCGACCGATCCAAACCCAGGCCCTACATTACCAAGGCAGGTTGCAACGGTAGACGCAGCCGTGATAAGATCTACATTTTCTATGGATATGATCAAGGTCCCCAGTATAAAGACCGTAATATATAAAAACAGGAAACTGGCAATTGCCGAGACTACTTCAGATGAAATATTTTTGCCCGCCAATCTGACGGGAACGACAGCCGTCGGATGGAGCCTTTTGTAGATCCCCCTCCTTATCAATTTAAAGAGTACTATTATACGGATGACTTTTATCGATCCGGAGGTAGAGGAAGAGCAGCCGCCGACGAACATTAACAAGAATAGCACCATGATGGCTGAGGACGGCCACAGATTGAAATCCGTCGTCGAATATCCGGTGGTAGTGATGATGGTGACGGCTTGGAAAAAGGCTTGTCTTACTGCGGTTCCAAAGTGTTGTACCGTTCCGAACAACTTCAGGGTCAGGGCGATTGCAAGGGTAGAAATCAGGATGATTGCTATATAAGCCCGAAGCTCGCCGTCCCTGACAAAATCGCGCCAATTTCTAAAAAAGAGGAAATAGTACAGATTAAAATTTATACCGGCCATCAAAGTAAATATCGATATTATACACTCGATATAAAGGCTGTCAAAATGTGCAATGCTGTTCCCGTAGGAAGAAAAGCCGCCGGTTGCTACAGACCCGAAGGTATGAATGAACGAATCATACAGATCCATACCGCCCAGCAGCAGTAAAACCACTTCCAGGATCGTCATTCCGATATAGATATAATACAGGATCCTGACAGAACTTGAAAGCCTGGGCGTCAACTTGTCCGTCGTAGGTCCCGGAGTTTCGGCCTCCGCAATATGCAAAGTACCTATTCCCATGGATGGCAGCAACGCAATGGCCAGGATGAGGATCCCCATACCTCCGAGCCAATGGGTAGAGGATCGCCAAAAAAGTATGCTGCGTGCCATTGATTCTACGTTGGGAATTATGGATGCTCCCGTCGTGGTAAACCCCGAGGCGCTTTCGAAAAAGGCATCTGCAAAATCGGGAATGCTTCCGGACAGCATATAAGGCAGAGAACTGAACAATGAGGCAATAACCCAGCTCATTGCTACTATCAACAAACCATCGCGGATACTGATAACACGGGAAGAAGATTTTGTGAAATGTACGCAGACGCCCGCCAGCACGGATATCGTCAAAATAGAAAAAAGAAAAGCCCGCATTTCGGATTTTTCTTCATATATGAGGGATATACAGAAGGAAGGAACCATCGACAACGCTTCTATCAATAGTACAATAGACAAAATACGTATGATAAGTTTGTAATTCAACTAAAACACATCCAGTCCGTTAAGTTTAAAAGGAAAAACTCCATTTTTTTGTCTGAAAAAGTCTTTCAAGTTTCTGAAGCTGTGAAAAGAGGAAAAAAATAAGCACTTTATCACCTTCCTCAATAACAGTGTCGCCCCGCGGAATGATTGCTTCACCGTTCCTGTGAATAGCGGCAATGATTATTCCCTCGGGCAGCATCAACTCGGAAATAGGCGACCCGACAACCCTGACGTTCTTACCGGCAATGATCTCAACAAATTCAGCCTGGCCCTGGATCATCTTAGAGAACAAGATGTATTTTGAACCCTGTATGAATCTGAGGATTTCGGTAGCAGTCATGTCCAGAGGGTTCAAGGCCATGCTTATCCCCATCTTTTCGATTAAATCAGCATAACTGTTCCGACTTATCTTGGCAACGACATCTTCAATATTCTTTTGATTGGCTATTAAGGCCAACAGTAAATTTTCTTCGTCAAAACCTGTGACAGATACAAAGGCGTCCATCTCGTCTAAGTTTTCATCTTCTAAAAGGTTCAAATCTGTCGCATCACCGTTAAGTACCATTACGTTGTCCAGATGTTCCGACAGATATTGGCATCGGGCCTTGTCGATCTCTATGATTTTCACGGAAATATTGAAATCGGCCAATTGCTGTGCGAGGTAGTACCCGCTTTTACCTCCTCCGGCTATCATGACTCTTTGGAGATCAGTATATTTGCCTTTCTCGTGGACCTTATCCTTCAACCTGAGAATATCCTCATCCAGGCCCAACACATATAAGTAATCCTCGTCCAGAACTGTCGTCTCTCCCTTTGGTATGATGATTTTGCCGTTTCGGGAAATTGCAACTACCAGCATATTTCCTAAAATCTTCGCTATTTCAGAAATCTTTTTGTCTACTACGGAAGGAAGGCGATCGGTGGTAAACTCGATGATAGATATCATGCCGGTGGAAAAATAACCGTTTGTTAAAGTGTATTTTTCGACTAAGTATTTAAATATTTCTTTTGCAATTGACAGATCCGGATTGACGATGTAATCGATACTCAACGCATCTTTAATAAAATCCAGCTGATTGACATATTCTGGATCCCTGATCCTTGCTATCACATTGTGACAGCCAAGTTTTTTTGACAGAGAACAAATCACCATGTTTTTTTCGTCATCATTGGTGGCTGCCACCAAATAATCATAGGAATCAATCGCCACATCCTTAAGAAGATCTATATCCTTGGCATTTCCGTTGACTGTCAAAAGATCGAACTGGTTGCCTACCTTTTGCAACAGAACAGGATCCTTATCGATCAGCATAACTTCATATCCGCTTCCCAACAACGCCTCGGCAACGTTAAGCCCCAATTTTCCGGCGCCTGCTATGGCTACCTTCATCTGAATCACTCCTAATCCTTGTTACCGTTCAACCGACACTATCTGGTACCACGTACCAAATGCAACCGACCCTGCTCGATACCTGGTGCCAAATGCGACCCAAACAGGTTTGTTGTATCCTGACCGCAATTGCGATTATCATTAAACCATATAATTACTTGCAAATAACTATATTATTTCTTTATTCTGATCAGGATACACACCGATTTAATGTGAATTGTAACAATCCTCAAATCCATTTATATTATTATAGACTTTATTCCGTTGAAAGCAATAGATATTTGCGATATTATAAACCGGAGGTGATGTTATGAAAATCAAGAGACTGATCGGCGGCAATCTGGAAAGCAACGGCTATATAATCAATTGCGCAAAAGGGCGGGCATGCTATGTGATAGATCCGGGATACGAGGCAAAAAAATACATCAGGGAACTCGAAAGTATGGGTCTTGACCCGATCGGCATCCTTCTCACCCACCATCATTATGATCATGTGGGCGCTGTTGAAGGGATTGCAAAAAGGTTTGGATGCCCTGTTTACCTTCACAGGGAAGACTGTGACCAATATAGAAAAGATGTTGATGTGCTCCTGGAGGACGGAATGGAACTTACACTGGGAGAAGAGAAATTAAGAGTAATCCATACGCCCGGTCATACGAGAGGCAGTGTATGCTATTACAGCGAGAAAAGTAAGGTGGTATTTACGGGGGACACGATTTTCAATGTGGATCTCGGAAGGACTGATCTGGCAGACGGGTCAGGGGAGCAAATGAGAGATTCGATCTGCAACATCATTTCCAAATGGAGCAATGATATTACTATTTATCCCGGTCATGGGGATCCGGCGACTATGAAATATGTGCGGCAGCACAATCAGGAATTTCTGGCGCTTTGCAGCAAACCGGAAACCATTGAAACTGAGCGCATGATCCTGAGGGGGTTTACGCCCGAAGATGCCGGCGATTTGTACGAATACGCCAAAAACCCCAATGTTGGACCTCACGGAGGCTGGAAGCCCCACGAAAATGTAGAAGAGTCATTAAATATCATCAAAACCCTTTTTTTAGATAAATATCATATTTGGGCCATGACTGTGAAAAAAACAGGGGAGGTAATCGGCTCCGTCGGCTATGAGACAGACACCAAACGCCCCGAAACCGGTTGTATGGAGCTGGGCTATGCTATGTCCGAAGATCATTGGGGAAAGGGACTGATGACGGAAGCGGCCAAAGCGGTGATCCGCTATGGCTTTGAAACGATGGGACTTCCCATGATATCTATATACCACAATCCGTCAAATTCCCGTTCCAAGAGGGTGGTGGAGAAATGCGGATTTTGTTTTGAAGGGACGATGCGCAGGGCCTATCGTATTTACAATGGTGAGATCCGTGATGTTGCCTGCTATTCCATGTACAAAGAAGAATGGGAAAAAGAGTGTAAACAAAAATAGTTGACACCATGCGTTGATTATGATATGTTACTGATGTCCTAAGGAGATGCGTGATGTTGGATAATATCATTAAAAATAGTATGCTATATGATTTTTACGGCATTTTGCTCCCGCACAAACAAAGGGAGATTTTCAGCATGTACTATCACGACAACCTCAGTCTTGGCGAAATTGCCGAAGAATACGGGCTTACACGCCAGGGTATCCATGAGACCATCAAGCGGGGAGAAAACAAGCTTACCTATTTCGAAAGCAAGCTGGGTCTCATTGAAAAGTACCGGCGGGAAGAAGGTATAGTGAGAAAGTTGACAGGGGAGATCGATTGCCTGATTTGTGAGCATAAAGGCGATTTAAACCTTACCGAAAAACTTATGGAAATAAAAGATACAATGGCCGGGTTGAATAAATAAAGGATGAGATGAATGGCATTTGAAGGATTATCTGAAAAACTGCAAAATGTTTTTAAGAAATTAAAAGGCAAGGGTGTCCTGACGGAAGCCGATATAAACGAGGCCATGCGGGAGGTTAAGCTGGCTTTGCTGGAGGCGGATGTAAGCTTTAAGATCGTTAAAGATTTTGTGGCAAGCGTCAAGGAAAAAGCTCTGGGCGAAGAGGTTATGGCCAGTCTGACACCTGCTCAGCAAGTTATTAAAATAGTCAATGAAGAATTAACTTCACTGATGGGGGGAACCAACAGCAAACTTACCTATTCTCCAAAGGGGTTTACAGTCATCCTTATAGCAGGGCTGCAAGGTACAGGTAAAACTACGACTTGCGGCAAATTGGCCGTGTGGTTGAGAAAAAACGGGAAGAAACCTATGATGGCGGCATGCGACGTATATCGTCCCGCGGCTATCGACCAGCTTGAGATAATAGGCAGGTCTGTGGATATACCTGTTTTTACGATGCGAGAAAGCAAAGATCCTGCAATCATTGCGGAGCAGGCATGCAAAGAGGCAGAGTACAAAGGTTACAATATTCTGATCCTGGACACCTCCGGACGTATGCACATAGATGATGAGCTCATGGACGAACTGGAGAGAATCAAAAAAAGAACAAGGCCTCACGAGATCTTGCTGGTAGTCGATGCCATGACAGGTCAAGACGCAGTGAATACTGCGGAGGGTTTCAACGAAAGACTGGGTATAGACGGGATCATCATGACCAAGTTGGACGGAGACAGCCGGGGGGGCGCAGCTTTGTCCGCAAAGGCCATAACAGGTAAGCCCATCAAATTCGTCGGTATGGGTGAAAAGATGGATGCTCTGGAACCTTTCCATCCCGAACGCATGGCGTCAAGAATACTGGGAATGGGAGACATGCTCACTCTAATCGAGAAGGCTCAAGAGAGCTTTGACGATGAAAAGGCCGCAGAACTTGAAAAAAAGATGCGGAAAAATGAGTTTACCCTTGAGGATTATTTAGAGCAGTTCGGGCAGATAAAAAGCATGGGCGGGCTTGCAAAAATGCTCAATATGATGCCTGGAATGAACGGTGCTGCCATGAAAGATGTGGACATGGATCAAAGTGAAAAAGAAATGGCACACATGGAAGCAATAATTCAATCTATGACCAGGGAGGAAAGAAAAAACCCGGGTATACTGAATGCCTCCAGAAGAAAAAGAATCGCAGCGGGATGCGGGCAGCCTGTTTCAAAAATCAATCAATTGATACGCAAGTATGAAGAGACGAAAAAAATGATGAAGCAGTTCAGTACCGGGCCGAAGCATAAAAGAAACAAAATGTTCAAATGGTAATAGGACATCACAGATGCCCGGAGCCTAATATAAATTAAGAAATGAGGAAAATAAGATGGCTGTAAAAATCAGATTGAAAAGAATGGGAGCTAATAAAAAACCTTTCTACAGAATTATCGTAGCAGATGGTCGTGCTCCAAGGGATGGAAGATTTATTGAAGAAATCGGTTACTATAATCCGCTCAAGGAGCCAGCAGAAATTAAAATTGACGCCGAAAAAGCACAAAAATGGCTTGGTAACGGAGCACAACCTACTGATACGGTCAAAAAGCTTTTCAATAACGCAGGCATTGTAAAGCCGGTGGCAGCAAAGGTGCAGGCAGCAGAGGCGGAGGCGG
>CAYYHH010000055.1:0-8601 GCA_964471645.1 uncultured Oscillospiraceae bacterium | reverse complement strand
CCTGGTAGGTGTACTGACCATCCTGTTTTAGCATGTATTCGGCCTCTTGCTCCTTTATCACTTTTGACGGTTCTAAGGCAGAAATTACTGATTTCAGGTTATACCGATACTGCTTGCTTCCAAGCTCGACAAAGGGGATTCTCTTTTCCCTTGTATACCTCCAGATGGTATCGACCGACAAATTCAGCTCATCAGCCAACTCCCGAGCAGTCATTAAAGTCTTGCCTTCCATTATATTCACCTCCCGGAACAACCTATATAGCCGTTGTCAGTATTATACCACCGGCGTCCCTAGATTGTCAACCCGTGCAAACTACTATCAACCATAAACAACTGTGGATCGTTGCTATTCACACCCCAATGTTTAAAATTGTTTAAAATGTGGGCCGCAGTATCAGTAAGAATTAGTAGGAATTAGTAATTCGGTTTTTCCGGTTTTTTGGATCAAAATTTCAATTAATTTTAAAACTGGCTCTCGAAAAGTTGTTTTGAGAACAAAAATTCAACTAATTTAAAGAGATTTACCAGTTTACTCCAATTAACTTTAAAATACTTTAAATTACTTGAAAAATTGATCAGAAATCGTCATTTTAATGCCGAATTCTTAAATTAATTGAAATTCTGCTCATTTTAACTCATTTTGTTCATGCAGCGTGTGAATAGAGAAATAGTGTGTGAATAATTGGCACATACTCCCATACCATTCACACACTATCTCGTTTTTTGAGCACCTGCACGTTTTTTTCAGTGCGAGAAAACGGGGCTTAAGCTTGAAAACGTCCTGTTTTCAGACCCTAATTATTGGAGAGCTGAACCATAGGCATTGTAATTAACGAAAATGCCTATGCAGAAAGTGCAGGGTTTTTGATGTAAACACTGTAAAAATCCTGCACTTTTTGAACTCGAAAATGACTGTAATCTTTGCAAATAAAGAGTTTTCAAGTTGTTCAGCAAGCCCTAATTATACTACCTTTTCTATAAAGAACACCTCTGTCCCCGCCACCTTTGCCCCGGTGGCTTTTTCAAACGCTTCTTTATATGCATCCAGCTGTGGCTTGTATATAGCCATCAGTTCATGCTTCACCTGATTATGATCGCATGTCTTGTAGTCCACTATGGTCCAGCCTTCCTCCTCAAGGAACAGCAAATCCATGGACCCGTTAATATAGCAGTCCCTTTCGCATACTACACCGCCAAAGCTTTCCCCTTCAGCCACCTTGAGCGAAACGGGAACTTCCGTATAGACTTCCTTTGACTTCCTTATCCTCTCATAAAGTTTGCTCCGGGAAAACTGCCTATACACATCTTTCAAAAGCCTTTCGGTTATAGCCGTCTCACCCAGCCTTTGGGAAACAAAGCTTATCAGCTGATCCTGATCTCTTTCGCCTTTAATAAGCCCTTCCAGCACCATATGCACTGCGGTTCCCAGCTTTGTCCTTATTCTTCTGAACTCCTCCTTGTCGCCGGTGATGAAAAGTTCCATGGTATTCTGCAGTATCAAGTCTCCGTCAAATTCAGCGGATGCGGCATCTTCCTCTGTCGATATCGTGCCTTTCGGCATCAGGCCTGAGGGAACAATCAACTCATAGGAATTTTGTTGCCTTGTCAGAACTCTGTTTGTCCTTTCCATGTTTTCTAAGAAAACTGTATGATCCGCCGTTTCTTTGCCCTCACCCACTTCTCCGGGAAAAGCTTCTATTTCATAACCTGAATCAACTATCATTCTATCTATGTCTGAAATCCCATCTGCATCTGCATCTGCATCTTCATTTTCACTGCCCCCCACACTGTACTCTGCACTGTTCTTTTCCCCACCTTGCTCGCCATATTCTTCACTGTCATCTTCTTCCTGAATATTCTTAAGCAAAATCCTCCAAGGGCTGTCTTTCACGGCTCCATCGCTGATGATAAGGGCATTTTCAGCCCTGGTGGCTGCCACATAAAGAAGGCGGTCCCTTTCATCTTCTGCCCTGTCATTTGCAATTCCTTCCACTGCACCCCAGGCTGCGGGACATATATACTCCTTGCTGTAAGGATTTGTTCCTACCTTTATCCTTGCTATTCCATAGTCTTTATCGCCCAGCGTTTTGGATCTGTCCACATAAAAGTTAGGCGCTATCATTGCACCTTTGTAGGGGGCCGCCAGTATTACAATCGGCGCTTCCAGCCCCTTTGCCTTGTGAAGATTCATCATTCTCACTGCGTTTTGGTTTTCTCCTTCAAGATCAACCTCTTCTTCATAGCCCGCCTCTATCATCAGGTTCATTTCTTCTACAAACTGATTAAGATCCCACACGTCAGTCAGCTTATTCATTCTTATCTTTTCTATGAGGCTTACAAAGCTGCTTATCTCCGTCATGGATTCCTTGGAAGAAAGCATGGCAGCCATCATTCCCAGCTCATTGACCATGCGCTCCGCTGCAGCGGCGGGAACCATCACCCTCATATAAGATGCGAATCGTTTCATCAGTTCAAACGTCAGCCTTATACGTTCTAAAAGTTCGTAATTGCCTTCATTTCCTTCCATTAGGACCCTCACATCCTGATAAATGTTGAACCCACCCCCAAGCACCGAAAACTTAAAAAGTTCATCATCTGTATATCGGAAAACCGGTCCCCTGAGCACTTTGTAGAGCAGGGCGTTTTCCTCCGGGTATGCCAAAGCCCTTATAATATCGCTGAGCGCCTGAAACTGCAGTGATCTGCTTATTACATCCGCTCCGGTGGTCTTTACCGGTATGCCTCGCCTTGCCAAGGCTTTCCCGTATTTGGTAAGCTCTTGTTTTTTCAGAAAAAGAATCATTATATCCTTATATTCTATCTTATCAGAGTTTATTGTTCCTTTTTCTACAAGGAACTTGATGATCCTTTCTATATGATCTATATCCCGGTCTCCCCCCAACGAAGCCGTCTTCTGATCTACTTTGTATTTATAGGTTCCTGAAACAGTATTACCCCCACCGTCCTTTACTGTGTCGGCGCTGCCGTATTCAGCCTGCTCCACCCTGCCCCTTCCAAAGAGCCATTTGAACAAGGGATTATACCAATTTCCCAAATCATTTACCGACCTGAAATTAGTAGTAAACTCCACTATTTCGCCTTCCGTTTCACGCATCCTGTCCTTAAATCTCCGGTAGATGCTTATATCGGCTCTCCTGAAGCTGAATATAGATTGTTTAGGGTCTCCCACCACAAACAAGGAACCGGGTATTGGTTTTATTTTTTCCCAATCTGTTTCCTTCGTATCTTCCCCCGTTAAATACATAAGGAGTTTTGCCTGAACAGGATCCGTGTCTTGAAATTCATCTACCAGAATGTATTTGTATTTATTTTGGAAATATTCTCGGACCTTCGGATTCTTTTCCAACAGTTCAGTGCTTTTGAGGAGCAGATCCTGGAAGTTAAGTACGCTTAGGGTCTTCTTCCTTTCCTCATAAATCGAACGCGCTTCCTTGACAAAGGGCACAGCCACATTATTGTAGCCATATCGGCCTCTTATTTCAAAAAGCGGAGCGACAAAATCCAATTTAAAATCTGCAAACTCCTGCCCTATCTCTTTGCCCATTTTTTTGGATTCTCTATCGTCACCCCAACACTTTTGGGTTACTTTAATTCTGCTTGTGGTGTGGAACCATTTGAGCAAGCGTATTTTTTCTATGTATGACAGTGGTTGCTTTCTTCTTATTTTAGGCAGGGACAGTTCAACGGTTAACTGCAATGCATCCCTTCTTCCTTCCGTGACTTTTTCAAGGTCAGGGATCATGCGAACCGTAGATTTTATCAGGGAAACAAGTCTCATGTAGACCCTGTCTATTTCTATCAGGAACTCATCAAGATCCGGGGTTCCTTCTCCCGGAAGCTCAAATTCCAGATCCGGATTGTCACAAACAAGTTTCAGAAACTGCTTAAGGGATTCAGTACCCAGATCAAAAAGTTCCATAAGTTCTAATATATCATTGCGGGTTTTATCCGCATTCATAACGAATTCTTCCCAAACCGTATCTCTGATCTTATAATCTTCGGCTTCATCAAGCTCTGTAAATTGTGGATCTACCCCTGCCTCTATAGGCCTTTCCCTAAGCAGTTTCCCACAGAATGAATGAATAGTTCCGATGAAGCTTTTATGCAGCTGTCGTGCCAAAGGGTTATCGGTCTCTGTAAGTTTCCTCCTTATCCTTTCTGCAAGCTCGTTGGCGGCTTTTTTTGTGTAGGTAATGGCAACGATTTCAGAAAGATCTGCGTAATTGTTGGATAGCAGTTCCAGGAAGCGATCTGCCATGGCGCTTGTCTTTCCCGATCCCGCCCCCGCTTCTAACAGGATGCTCTTATCAAGCAATGTCTTAACCTTTTCCCTTGCGGCTGCATCTTTTATTACCGTCATTCCCCCGCCTCCTCTGCCAATTCATTTTCCGGAAACTCATCAAGCTGTAAGGATTGAACACAGATTTCCATATAACCACAGAATCTGCATATGGACTTCTCGTCAAATAGCGGTTGGAAATCTCCGGTTGCCATAGCGTCGAATATGTCCCTCAGACCTTCCTTATATTTTTCTTCTGCACCCGCATAAAACTCTATTATTCTTTCTTTGTAATCGCCCTTGCTGTTCACAAAATGGTATGCCGCCTCCCTGACCCTGCCTATGCCCAGTTCTTTTAAAGCCATATAGTACAGGGCCGGCTGCAAGGATTTGTGGTTAAGCGGCGGAGCCTCCTTTTCATCCAGTATGCGATAGCTGTAATCGCTTCCTGTTTTATAGTCTACGATGCGAAGTTCCTCTCTGTTTTTAAATCGATCTATCCTGTCCACGGCCCCTGCTACCCTTATGGTTTCTTCTTCATTTAACGGGAGCACCAACTCCCCGTCTGAACCAAACCTGTATTCTGTATATAAGGGTTCATACAGTTCATATTTCTCCACTTCGCCGGCAGCATATATTTTGCAATCGGCAAGTATGCCTTCCTTTTTAGCCGCCGTATAAAATGCACTGCCTGTCGGAAGGTCCTGTTCATAGCGGCTTATAGTTTCCGCGGCAATCCCGGTTATGGTGTCAATGGCCAGATCCTCATCTTTTCTTATGCCCGGATCTTTAATGGCCTCGTCGTGGAACTTTTCCAGAATCTCATGGAAAAGGCTTCCGCTTTCCAAAGGATCCATCCAGCCTATAGTATCCAATTCCCTTTCCCTGTACTCTTTTAAATACATTATGTATTTCAGTAAATACTTGTATCTGCAATTGAGGTAGTCAGACAGGACGCTGGCGGATTGGACCTTTCTGTTGATCCTCGGATCCACAGCAGTAGGATCCGGAATGCTGACTATCCCCGGATATGCTTTTTCGCCGTTAATGCTTTCTCTTAGAAATGCAAATTCCGGGTGAATCATAGATAGTTTGCTGTTGATACATTCCTCATGGAAGGGCTCGTTATCTGCGGCCATGTTTATCCATTCATCGTTTTCATCTATAGAGTTCACCCGATCACCTACTATAAAACCGGCAACTTTTTCATGGGCCCCGGATGTCTCCAAAAGATCTATGTATAAACTTGAGGGATATTGCTCTCTAAGGTCCACATTGTCAAAACAGGAATAGCTGAGGCGGAGTTTTCCCCTGACCGAATTCAGGAAGCGATTCATATTCCTGATCTTTTCCTCGATTATCTCTTCCGATGCGGGCAATAAGTCCTTTGCCACCGCTTTTCGCTCTTCGTCAAGCAGGAAAGGATCTTCCACCGCCCTTCCGGGATATCTCCCCGCATCCAGGCCCAATAAAAACGTGTTATCCCTTTCAATAAAACCGGCCATCCTGAAATTTGTCACATGGAGTTTTCCCGGTTCGGGGTCGCTGACAAGTATCCTTATCTGTTTTATCCTGTCTATTACTATATCAACGGCCTCGGCCACCGGGACGGGTTCTGTTTTTAAGGACCCACGAAATGTATCCAGTATTGCTTCATAAGCCCCCGCATCCAAAGCGCCTAATATCTTCTTGAATTTTTTGATTATCTCCCCTATCCCCTTGTAAAGCAGATCTGAATCGATCCTTCCTTTTTCGTCCTCCTCGGGAAGATTTGAAAACATATGGTTTTCTAATGTTTTGTCGAGCCAGCTCAATGCGAACAATCTCTTTTCATACCTTTTTTTAAGCTGGGGATCGGTAACGCTTTCAAAAACTCTGCGTTCAAGATATTGTCTGTGAGTATTCAGTGTTTTGGAATAGGTTTTTCTTTGCCATTTCAGGTTTGAATCCTTTATAATGCGAATCAGGGTCTGTGCATCTGGAGCCTCAGCTTCATCGGAGGCGGCATTATTGCCGGAACCATTAGGGACATCAGCTGTGTCGTCATCTACGGTTTTCAGGTTTATGCTTCCGCCTGAAAAGATACTTACAAGGTCATGGGCCCTGTAGCCGTGTTTGACCCATTTTAAAATTGCCAAAGCCAGTTTTCCCGGATTTGAAAAAGTTATGGGTAGACCCATTCCGAAAGTAATGGGCAGTTCTGTCCTTGCATTAGCTATGCCCGGCCCCGGCAAATAGGTCTGCAGGATCTGATAAAAAAGTTGCGCGTAAGGCTCATCAACCGTGGTGACGACCAAACAACTGTCCAGAGAAAGATCTCCAACGATAATGTTTCTGATCACTTCTTTTACTTCGTTGTATTCTCCGTAAGCCTTGGTAAATTCCAATGAACCTTCCCATTCGTCGCGGCGATATGCCATGCTTTCTGAATCTTCTTCCTGCGTCTCTTGTCCTAAAATGAAAGACAACAGTTCTTTCTCAAGATATGCAGGCCTTACCCCCGGCAGAATATAACCGGGTGCTCCTTTACCCTTCTTTTTATCCGTCAAACCGGCAAGAGCAATCTCTAGAATATCGGCATGGTCCAAATAGTTGTTCTTTTTTAACAGTTCCTCGTACGAATTTAAGATTTGTTCTATATCGTCTCTTTTGTCCGGATTTTCTAAACGTGAAAGCTCTGTATTCCCCTGCTTAATGCGGTTTTTTCTGAGCTCGTTTATTCCGCCGGATATTGTGCGGTTCAGACCCGGGGTAATCATTGAGTCCTTAAGAAATTTTAAGAGTCCCCTTTCTTTGAGATTTGCCAATACTTCTCCCATTATATCGGCAACATCATTGTACGAAAGGACAGTCGCGCCTCTTTTTAATATTTCCGCTTCTGCCCACTCTAAGGCAATCGATCCGGGGGATACGATGTTGAGATTGATGGCCTGTATTCCGTGGTCGTTGAGATACTTCCTGACCTGGCCCCGCATCCGAAAAGAAGGGATTATCAGATATTTTTCTTCAAAGGGGTGCTTTTCGCAAATAGAGCTGATTCTTTCGATGACCTTGGTATTGACAGAATTCATATACGCTCCTCCTGTTTGCACAGTTTTTTCATCTTTCTCCACTCAGATTCCTTCTTAAATTTTTATTTCCAAGCAGCCCGGCAATGAATGAAATTTTCGCCGGATCAAAGAACCGATAATACGCAATATGAAAGCAAATTCAGCTATCTATATATTACATATTACTGCCAGATTATTCAAGTCCCGGCAGGGGTTCTGTATTGTCGTATTCATCGCCTACAACCCTACAACACAACAACACAACAACAGAGCCACCTCATGGGTTATCTATTCCAATTAACCATTGAAACCTACGAGCCTATTAAGTTATAATTGTGAGGCAAAGACACATAGTTAAACTGATCACAAAATGAACTTTTTAGGCAAAGCTAATTATAATGTAGTAACTTTCAGATAATTTTACACAAACTTGGACTAAGACGTTGACCAGAAGTTAGACGGTAATCTGATAGGGAGGTAGAGATAAAATGATATTTTATTTTTCCGGTACGGGGAATTCTTTGGATGTGGCCCAACAGATGGCTGAGTATTGCAATGATTCCATAGTATCCATAGCCGATGAAATGAAAAATGGCAAAGAGGTTTATGAGTATTCCTTGGATGAAGGTGAAGCCGTTGGCATCGTTTATCCGGTTTATGCCTGGGCACCCCCGCTAATGGTAACCGATTTTATCAGCAAATTATCAATTCCAAATGCAAATAAGCATTATTTCTATTCCATTGCCACTTGCGGCGACAATATTGGAAACACTATGGATGTTTTAAACAAGGCACTTGTTGAAACCAATCTCCATTTAGACAGCGGCTTCTCCGTCATAATGCCCAACAATTACATACTCATGGGGGATGTGGATTCAAAGGAAGAAGCAAGCAAACGGCTTGAAAATGCCCATGAACAAATTCAATCTATAAGCAAGGTCGTCCGCAACAGAGAGCCAAAGGTTTTTCAGATAAAAAAAGGGCCTGCGCCTTTCATTTTCACCGGAATCATAAATCCGCTTTTTAACAGATTCGCCATGGAAACCAAGCATTTTTATGCCGAAGACACCTGCACAGGTTGCGGATTGTGCGAAGAAATTTGCCCTACAAAAAACATCATAGTAAATGGTAAACCCGCTTGGGGCCTCGATTGCACCCAATGCCTTGCCTGCCTTCACCGTTGCCCGGAAAAGGCGATCCAATACGGCAAAAAAACCAAGGCCAAAGGCCGGTACGTTAATCCTTGCCTGC
>CAYYHH010000054.1:0-8652 GCA_964471645.1 uncultured Oscillospiraceae bacterium | reverse complement strand
GTACCAGGTACCAAATGCGTTCGATACCAAAACAGTCTTTATTATTGTTTTAAATTTCTTTTACCATGGTATAATTATATTAAGAAATTATTCACATGGGGTTTAACGCAATGCTTTATAGGCGTCAGCCCAGTCAACGGAGGTGGCCTATGTCTGAAAATATCATTTTTGACCAACTGGATGCTTACATAAAATCCAATTTCGTGGAGGAAGCTTTTGATTTTGTTTGTGATGAAGTGACCGATCACACTCAGGATGATCCTGATGATCCGTTCACCATAATTTCCGAATCCGTGTCCTGCAGGCCGGTCACTGACAGCGATCAGAAACTTTTGGATGATGACGACATTGCCGAATCGTTTCAGGAAATCTTTCTTGGCTTTGTTGAAGCGAAAGGCATAAAAGACGACGCAGAACTTAGCGACAGAATTCCTATTGATCAGAAATTGCTTAAGAAAATCAGAGAAAATGCCGACTTTGTTCCAATAAAGACTTTAGTTATTTTGTTGGGCATAGGATTGGAACTGAACAGGGATGAAATGGATACATTGCTTCGCTCAGCACGCTATCGCCTTTCCCGTTCCCATAAGGATGAATTGGTCGTAGCATTTTGCTTAGAAAACGGAATCTATAATGTTAAATTGATCGACCGCCTTTTGGACGATCAGGAATTGCCATTGATTTCCCAAAGGATCTAAGCGGCAAATGATTATCATCTGCCTTAATAAACATGTGCGCATATTACCTTAAAACATCTTAATAATAAGTTGCAGGCTAACATTCATACTTAATCCTCATTTAAAGCAGTAGCAAGGCCCATGCCAAACATTGCCTCAAGATCTCGGACGCATCGGCACGGCCCCCAGACTACTGCTTATTTTTGTATCGCCGTGAACAGTGTTGCTCAATCAAAATAAGCATATGCTCTAAATTTAAAGCAATGTGCGGATTTGTTTTTTGCACACTTGCATGTCCCTTCAAATAAAAATTCCAATTGCGAAGCTAAAATTCGAGGAAGCCGTCAAGGGATAAACGCGGGCGAGAAGCCGTCAAGGGATAAAAGCGAACGATAAGCAGTCAAGGGATAAAAGTGAACGATAAGCCGTCAAGGGATAAAAGTGAACGATAAATGTAGTTAACAATAGCTGTTACGGTAGGAGAGTTGACGGTAATCATGCTGCTGTACTGATCGGTTTTCCATTGATTTACTGATGCATTCTGTCGAAAAAGCATTTATAATAGTAGCAGGAGGAAGTGCTATGTACAGAAATGCAGCGTACAGTAAGGAAAATAATAGCATGCTCAGATACAGGGGGGGGCTGATCTATTCAGGGCTCTGTATTCTGTTGTCCATAATATTGGTTTTTTTGGCACGTAATTTTGGCGGCTTCAGTCAATGGTATAGCACCAACATCTCACCGTTTTTCGTGAATACCCTGGGCAGATTTTTTTCACTGTTCTCTTTTTCAGTATTTGAATTTATGCTTTACGGCGCCGCCCTTTACGTTTTGATATACATCTTCATCGGCATATTCTTTTTAATAAAAAAGCCCAGAGACAAGAAAAAACGTCTGGCTGCTTTTTGTGTGCGTACCCTTTGTATATTGGCGAGCCTCCTGTTGATTTTTAACATTACTGCCGCAGTCAATTACCATAGACCTGTACTCAGTGCCGGTTCGGATACTACTGTCAGGGAATATTCAAGGGGGGAACTGATGGGCCTCGCATTGCTTTTAATAGATGACATAAATGAATTATCTGCTATGATTCCTACTGACTATCAGGATCTTCTTAAATTGGATGGAATAGATTTGCACGCATTGGCGATCGAGGCAATGGAAAATCTTGGGGAACGCTACCCTTCGCTCAGGGGCTACTACCCTTCCGCGAAGCCGGTTTTGCTTTCGAAAGGCATGTCCTACCTGGGCATTACGGGTATTTTCTCACCTTTTACATTGGAAGCGAATTATAACAGGGATGTTGCTTCGTATATCATTCCTTACACCATATGCCATGAGTTAGCTCACCTGAAAGGTTTTATGCGCGAAGATGAAGCGGGATTTTTAGCATATTTGGCCGCTGCCAATTCCGACTCGCCCCAATACAGATACAGCGGTACTCTGAATGCCCTGACTTATACATTGGGTGAGCTTTATAAAAATGTTGATATAAGCATCTATGAGGATGTTTACTTAAGTATTCCCGAAAGAGTACGGGCAGAAATTGCCCATAGCAGGGATTATTGGCAGAATCATAAGGTTACTATGACAACCGTAGCGAAAAAAGCCAATGATAAATATCTTATGGCAAATGCGCAGAGTGGCGGGACAAACAGCTATGGGATGATGGTGGATTTTCTGCTGAAAGAATATGACGGAAAGATTCTTGACAAATACATTGAAAAAATTCCTCCGCAGCTTCTAACTGAGGCCGAAACCGCGGAGCGCAACTGATATCATTTCTTGTTGTGGTTGACCCATTCCCTGCCCTCCGTCAGATCGTCCTCAGACGGTGTGGTCACCCTTGAGTCGATATCTATTGTATGGGCGTTAGCTATAGGGAAAGTGGTAAAAGAAGGAATTGTTGTCTCTGGGTTTCTTTTTTCTTTTTTATCTTTGTTATCATTCATATCAGGCATTCCTCTGAGCCTCCTTACTTACGTTATTCATCAGCTATAACGTTTCCGCATTCAACTGAGGGATTTAATGGTTACGAATAGCATACCCGCTTTAATGCAAATAAAACTATTATTTGGGATTATCAAAAATAATTCATTATATTGAATCATTATTCCAAGCTACCCCCAGCTACTCCCTGGTATCCCCTGCTATTCCCTGCCATCCCTGCTATCCCTGCTACTCCCACTGAACTTTTTAATTGACCAACTTTTTAATTCCCCAACCTTTTAAGGTGTTTTTTTATAAATATACCAGTAGATCATCCCGACGAATAAACCGCCCCCTACTATGTTCCCTGATGTTACGGGCAGGAGGTTGTTTATAAAAAAGCCGGACCAGGACAAGGAATCCAGAGCCTCTTTTGAAATGCCGGCCAGAGTCGAAAAACCGGAATTGCCCTTTATAAATATTCCCGCCGGTATATAATACATATTTGCAACGCTGTGCTCAAAGCCCGAGGTAATGAAGAGCCAGATGGGGAAGAAGATCGCCAGGATTTTTCCTGCCATTGATTCGGCTCCGATGGACAGCCATACTGCCAGGCACACCAGCCAGTTACACATGATCCCCAGGTAAAACGCTTCGCTAAAGCTCAAATCAACTTTATAGACCGCGATCCTCAGAGTAACAGCCCCCAGCATGTCCCCGCCACTTGAAAACAATCCGGAGTTGGCCATCATATAGGCAATAAACAATGAACCTAAAAGGTTTCCGGCATAAACTATTATCCAGTTTCTCAGCATCTTCGTCGGTGAGACCTTTTTTTCGCATAGAGCGGCCAAAATCAACGTATTGCCGGTAAATAATTCCCCGCCGGCAATAACCACCAGCATCAGTCCCGTTCCGAAAATTGCCCCCGCCAATGCTTTGCCTAAACCGTATGTATCCGGCACTGCTAAAAGATTGAAAGCCGCCATATTGGAGCCTTCAGCCGCGAAGGCGATGAAAACCCCTCCCAGAAAGCTCAGCAGAAGCAGCTTCCGAAAGCTTCCCCCAACTTTCTCTTTGGACAGTTCAATTGTAGCATCCAGTATTTCAGCAGGTTTCAGGACTCGTTTCTCCACGGTGCTTCTCCATATGTCATAGAATTATCTTACAGATCGGTGGTACCTTTAATGACGTTTCTCAGCAAAACCATCGATGTAACGGTTCCCAGCCCTCCGGGCACTGGAGTTATTGCCTTGACCATCGGGGATACCTTTTCAAAATCCACATCTCCACACATCTTGCCATCAATAAAGTTTATACCCACATCTACTACAATGCTATCCGACGAAAAATATTCCGGCCCAAAAAATTCCCCCTTACCTATTCCGGTGACAACTATATCCGCCTTTGATGTTATATCAGCCATTTTCTTTGTCTTGGAATGGCAAACAGTAACCGTTGCATTTTCCGCAAGCAGCAGCATAGAAAGAGGTTTGCCTAAAACCAGGCTGCGGTTTATTATAACAACATTCTTGCCGCTGATATCGCCAAAGTAGTGCTTTAGAATCTCAACAACAGCTTCGGCGGTACAAGGTGCCATTGCGCTCTTATCCCCGGAAAATAGCTTCGCCATATTTATGGGGTTCATTCCATCGATATCCTTTTCGGCAGCTATTGTTTCACTGATTACCGATAGGTCCAAGCCGGAAGGAAGTGGCTGAAATATCAATATCCCATTGACATCCGGATCCCGGTTCAGCCCTCCAAGTATTTTAACGAATTCATCCGTCGACACATTTTCATTCATAATTGTGACCTCTGATGAAATGCCTACGGACCGACAATTCTTTATTACCCCTGATTCATACGCTATATCATCAGGGTTTTCTCCCACACGTAAAAGCGCGACCTTCGGACAGCGATTCCCGACTGAACTGCAATTACTTATGGCTGTTTTTATTTCCTCACTGATTTTATCCGCTACCGGTTTACCTTTCAGCAACATGGCGCTACCCCCGTAATATTATACCATCAAGGTACTTGTCCTTTTTCTTGTTATGGACCTCAGGTCCATTACCGGTATTATACCCTTAACCGATTATTTATGATAGCATCTTAACAGTGTTATTATTGGAATCGTAACATCTGGTTTCATCCAATTATTTCTGTCAATCCGTGCATTATTCCTCTTGCCTGATAATCACCTATAGTAATACCCAAAGTTCTCAGCCTGTCAAAGATTTCAATGGCTCTGGGACATTCGTCCGTGATTGAAGCTATCATCTCCTGATAGGTCAATAGCATTTGGCGATACAGGAGCCCATGCCATTGTGTCCGGCTCCAATATGGATTCAGGCCGGCATAAAGGTCGGACAATTTATCTATATTATCGTGCCATTGTTGCAACAAAGCGTTTGCTTTTTCATTATCACGATCTTTAACCGAATCCGCTAAGTTCCTCATTATGATTGCATCCTGCATCATTAACCTATATATTCCGGCTGCATCCTCTTCGCTGTAGTAATTAGAAAAGATTTGAAACAACTCCTGCGGAACCAACAATAATCTGCTGTAAGCGGCCTCAAAGCATGGAGAATCACGGGCTATACAATCAAACAAAAATTTGCCGTAGATCGCCTGATTCGAATTTATTGTTCGGAATGCATTGATAAGGTTCATCTGCTCATAAGTAAGATAACGGGTTTGCGCATTGATATTGTCGGGAATCGAAAACACCTCATTTCTACACAATTATCGTATATAAATCAGCAGTTATTATTCATTTGGCCCCCATATTGTCGCCGGGTTGGTTCATGCCCGGGTTCATTTCCGTCAGGCCGAACATGATCCCTCTTGCCATATAATCACCCATAAGCACCGTAAGGGCTCTTATGCGATCGAAAATACTTAATGCCCGTTCGCAGTCTTCCATCAATAATGCCAACATTTGTTGATAGTTTAATTGGACGTATCTATGCAACAAGTTTTGCCACTGCTCTTTTACCCAAAAAGGATTCATGCTTGCAAACAAATCAGCTACCATATTGGTGCTTTGCTGCCACTGCTGAAGCAACGATGTAGCCTCCTGCTCGTTTTTTGATTTAAGCGCTTCAGTTAAGCCTCTCATGTTGATAATACCCTGCCCTATTAAATTAGCTACCTGCTCCGATGTCTCATCGCTGTAATAATTTGAAAAGGTATTGTAGAATAATTCCGTATTTTGTATCAGCCTTCCAAATATTACATCGGCACATGGGGTATCGAATATCATGCTCACCAGCATCAATCTCCCCATATTAGCCAGTTCAAAGCTGGCACCTCTGAAAGTGTTTATTAGGTTCATTTGTTCATAAGTGAGATAGCGTGATCTGCTATCATTGGAATCGTTATTGGGAATCGGTAGCACCTCTTTCTTAATTAATTTGAACCCACCGCCTGTGCCTTTTTCGCCTGTGCGCTTTTATTGTTTTGCCGACCTCCCCCCTTCCCTGTTCTGTTAACATATTTACCAATATACCAATATAATATGAAAAGAAGCCCCTTTTGTGTCAGGGGCTGTGATTCAAAGTTTTATTTGTCAGGCACCTGTCCTTCGCTGCCCGGCTAAATACGAAATTCAGTAAAATGCCCGGCTTAGTTCTTCAACGCCGTGTCAAAATCACCCCCGCATATCTCGCCGAAGGCATCGACGAGCTCCTTCGAAGTTGATGTGCCCAAGTTGCTGTCAACCATGACAAGCAATACCGCATCACGGTAAGCAACCACGCGAAGATCATCGGCTTCTACACATATCCATTTACGCGGGTCTACACCGTTCAACATCGCTTTTGCAACACCTTCGGCTTCCCCCTCATCACTGACTCTGGCAAGTATCAACGAATATGCCTGAGAGCTGATCAAAGCCTCCGACATCACTGCCTCTTTAATCTGGGACGCATCGTCCAGGCCCATGTTAAATTTAACAGATTCGCTGTCTGTCAAATCCACGGACCAACTTTCTACATTGAGATCAAAACCTGTTTTTTCGTAGATTTGTTCGATGATACCTGTTAAATCTCCTTCCAGCGGCAACCTGTCGTTGGGCCGACCTTCCCCGTTTGTTCCGGAACCGCCGTTATCTCCTTCGGCACTGCACCCGCCGAACATTAATGCAAATATCAATGCAATCAGGAAAATAGTTGTACCTTTTGTTTTAGCTTTCATAAATTTTTGCTCCTTGCGATTTCATTTTCTGGTTCAGATCTTCACATCGCATCATTATATATTTGACCCATAATCCGGTATCTGATACGTGGTAATCCGAACCTACTATTAGACGCAAAAGCTATCACATATGTTTCCCGGTATACTGTATCAATGGCCTTGTCCCAAATCATGCAACCCTTATATCATTTGCTTTGCATACCAAACGGATCCTCAAAATTAGAAAAGGTGACTCGGCGCTAACGCCGGTCACCCTGCTGCAATACATCCCTGTTATATAATTCTTTGCTATTCAGCCTTTCTGCGTTTCCCCAAATAGGCTTCCTTGACGCTTTCGTCTGCCAAAAGCTCCGCCCCCGTACCCTCCAGGGTGATAACGCCGGTCTCCATGACGTAGCCCCTGTCGGCAATCTTTAAAGCAAGGTTGGCATTCTGTTCGATCAGCAATACGGTTATTCCATCCGCGTTAATTGTCTTGATGATATTGAAAATATCCTTGACGATAAGGGGAGCAAGCCCCAATGAAGGCTCATCCATCATTATTAACTTTGGCCTGCTCATTAAGGCGCGGCCTACGGCCAGCATCTGTTGTTCCCCTCCGGACAGTGTCCCTGCCAGTTGCCAATAACGCTCTTTGAGGCGGGGAAAAAGATTGTAAACCCGATCAATATCTGCGTCCAGCCTGTCCTTATGCACATAGGCGCCTATCTTGAGGTTTTCTAAAACAGTGAGGTTGTCAAACACCCGTCTTCCCTCCGGCACCAGGGTAATCCCCATAGATACGATATCGTTGGGAGCCTTTCCCAATATCTCTACGCCATCAAAAAGAATGGAGCCCCCCTTGGGCTTGACCACGCCCGCAATAGTCCTCAGGGTAGTGCTTTTGCCGGCTCCGTTGGAGCCTATGAGGGTCACGATCTGCCCTTTTGGAACGGAGATCGAAACGCCTTTTACCGCCTGTATTCCTCCATAAGAAACACTTAAATCCGATATCTTCAGATGGAGATTGCTGTCATCTCCGCCCTTATCTTCCGCAGTTGTCAATCTATCTTCTTTAATAATATCTTTACTCATCATCGGCCACCCCCAAATATGCATCTATGACTCGCTGGTTGCTTTGAATTTCGGCGGGCGTTCCCGAGGCAATAAGTTTACCGAAATCCAATACATAGATTCGTTCTGAAATTTCCATTACCAGATTCATGTGATGCTCTATCATGAACACGGTCAACTTAAACTCATCTCTGATCCTGCGGATAAATGCAGTTAAATCATTGGTCTCTTGGGGGTTCATTCCTGCGGCAGGCTCATCAAGCAGCAGCAGGCTTGGTTTTGTGGCCAAGGCTCTGGCGATCTCAAGTCGCCGCTGTTGCCCATAGGGAAGGGAGCTGGCAATTTCATCTTTAAGATCGGATAACCCGAAAATATCCAAAAGCTCCATAGATTCCTGTCGCATGGTTTTTTCTTCTTTATAATTTAACATGCTGGCTGCGCTGAGCAAGCCGGCCCTGATATTCATATGCTTAGCTATGAGTACATTTTCAAAAACAGACAAGTTTTTAAAGAGTCGGATGTTCTGAAATGTTCTGGCTATCCCCAGCTTGGTGATGACATCAGGTGTTTTTCGGACCATATCTGAATATTTACCCTGATTTTCTCCCTCGTACATCTTCTTCATTTTGCCCTGAGGATAGTTGCTTATTATCGTTTCTCCGTTAAAGGTGACCATCCCGTTTGTCGGGGCATAAACCCCGGTTGTAACATTGAATGCTGTTGTTTTGCCGGCCCCGTTAGGTCCGATCAGGGCTACGATTTCTCCGTGGTTTACCTCCAGGGAGAGGTT
>CAYYHH010000053.1:0-8689 GCA_964471645.1 uncultured Oscillospiraceae bacterium | reverse complement strand
TCAAATAGAATATGGCCCTGAGGATAACGATGTTCAAACATAATAAGGCCTCGAGGATATTGATGTCCAAACAGAATATGGCCTTGAAGATGTCAATGTTCAAACAGAATATATTGCTTTAGAGATAGGGATATACGAATAGAGTATGGCTTTGGAGATAGGGACATTCGAATAGAATATGGCCTCGAGGATATCGATATTAAATAGAATATTTCCAAGAAGGAAGCGATGTTCAAATAGAATATGGACTTGAAGATAGGAATGTCCAAATAGAAGATTTCCAGGAAGAAAAGGATATTCGAATACAGTATGGCCCTGAGGATAACGATGTTTAAATAAAATATGGCTAAGAAGAAAGGGATGTACAGATAGATTATGGCTAAAAAGAAAGTGATAGATCAGGTAAAAGAAATACTTCAGCCTTTTCTGGAAAGTGAAGGCTATTGCCTATATCATGCGGAGTTCGTCAAAGAGAGCAAGGAATGGTTCTTGAGGCTTTTCATAGAAAAAGCACCGGAAAACCCGGAAGAATGGCCGGGGAACGTAAACAGCGACGACTGCGAAAAGGTCAGTCGCTTTATAAGCAATGAGCTGGATCGTCTGGATCCGATAGAACAGAACTATTATTTAGAAGTTTCTTCACCCGGCCTGGACAGACCATTACTAAAAGATGGGGATTTTCAACGGTATAAAGGGCACCTGGTAGATGTGAAACTATATAAAAGCGTAAACGGAAGGAAAACCATAACGGGTAAGCTTTTGGACCGCATCGACGGTTGTATGCGTTTAGAAGATGAAAAGGGCAATGTTATGGATTTGCCTGAAGAATTGATATCAAAGACAAATCTAACCATAGTGTTTTAAGGAGGATCGGGTTCACGATGAACAAAGAATTTATTTTTGCAATGGATGCGTTGGAAAAAGAAAGAGAAATATCGAAGGATCTGCTTATTGAGGCAATTGAGTCCGCATTGGTTTCAGCTTATAAAAAGAATTATGGTACGTCACAGAATGTCAGGGTCAGCATAGATCGTGACATGGGCGACATCGATGTTTTCATGAGAAAAGATGTGGTTGAGGAAGTAACCGATCCCTTTGCGGAAGTTGCCCTGGACGAAGCCAGAAGCATTGATCCCGAATACGAGCTGGGAGATGTTATAGAATACCAGGTAACGCCCAAGGATTTCGGCAGGATTGCCGCCCAGACGGCGAAGCAGGTCGTGGTACAGAGGATCCGTGAGGCAGAAAGAGGGATGATATATGAAGATTATGTCAACCGTCAGAGCGAAATCGTTACGGGTGTCATCCATAGGATCAGCAATGAAACAGTATTCATAAACATAGGAAAAACAGAAGGAATCCTACCTGTAAATGAACAGGTCAGGGGCGAGAGATATATAGTAAACAACCGTATCAAAGTGTATATTATGGATGTCAAAAAGACTACGAAGGGTCCACAGGTATATCTGTCTAGATCCCATCCCGGGTTGGTTAAACGGCTTTTCGAACTGGAAGTGCCGGAAATTCAGGATGGTATAGTAGAAATCAAAAGCATAGCCAGGGAGGCGGGCTCAAGAACGAAAATCGCCGTTTATACGGAAGATGAAAATGTAGATCCGGTAGGGGCATGCGTAGGTGCAAGAGGCATTCGTGTGCAAGCAGTTGTTGACGAACTATTTGACGAGAAAATCGATATAATAAATTGGAGCGAAAACTCAGAGGAATTGATCAGCAGTGCCCTTTCGCCCGCTAAGGTAGAAAGTGTATTTGTAGATGAAGAAGAAAAATCGGCAACAGTGGTGGTTCCCGACTATCAACTATCCCTGGCCATCGGCAAAGAAGGCCAGAACGTACGGTTGGCTGCCAAGCTTTGCGGATGGAAAATAGATATCAAAAGCCATTCTCAATATTATCCGGAGTTTGACGAAGATGAAGACGATAATGGCGATGGCTTTGAAGGGGAAGAAGAGAGCTACTAGGCGATGGCTTTGCAGGGAAGAAGAGAGCTATCAGCAGAAAGGCTAAAAACGGAGCAGTAAATCGATGAAAACCAGAAAAATTCCCATGCGGCGCTGCGTTGGATGCATGGAATCCAAACCAAAAAAAGAATTGATACGCATTGTTTTAACCCCCGAAGGTGAATTGATTCTGGATGCCACGGGCAAGGCCAATGGCAGGGGCGTTTATCTTTGTCACGACACGGAGTGCATAGCAAAGGCGAAAAAGAAAAGGGCCATCAGCCGTGGTCTTGAAAGAGATGTGGACCCGGCGCAACTGGAAAAAATATTTGAGGAATTGTCAACTTATGAGAGAGAAAATCCATAGCTACTTAGGATTCGCAAAAAAATCCCGGAACTTGATCTCGGGATATAATTCTTGTATTTATGCGGTTGGGCGGGGGAAGGTAAACCTGCTAATATTGACAGAGGATCTGAGCGATAATACAAAAAGGAAGTTCCGAAATATAGCGGAATCCGGGGGCATTGAGATGCGTTTTTTCGGAACTATTGAAAAGATGCAGGAAATGACCGGCGATACAGGGCGGGGAATATATGGTGTAACTGAAAAGAATCTTGCAAAAGCTATAATAGAGGAAATCGATAAATGCGGGCAGGGTAGTAAGAAAGAAGTGTGAGGTGTGCTTATGTCAAAAAAGGTATATGAAATAGCAAAAGAACTTGAAATGGAGAGTAAAGAATTGCTGGAAAGAATAAACGGTATGGGCATAGAGGCGAAAAGCCACAACAGCTCAATATCGGATATTGATGTGAAAGCAATTACCAATATGATCCTCCGCAGCAGAACTAAAAATGCAGAAACGAAGATAGTAAAAGCACCCCCAAAAACTAAAGCTGAAGCAAAGGACAAGGAAGTCAGAATAGCAGTAAAGCCCGCCACGGTCGCTTCAAAAATAGCGAGGGAGAAGCCCGAGCCAAAGACGAAAGCAACAACAAAACCTGCCGCAAAAAGAGTACAAGATCAGGAGAGGGAACCGATGCAACAGTCCAGGCCCTCGGCAATTACAGCCCAGCCGCCTTCAGGGATCCCGATGCCAAGATCCGCATCAGTGCAGCCTCAGGCAAACGTTCCGCCGTCAAAGGCAGAAATAGATGCGGCAAGGATAGGCACACCTTTGCCCAAATCCGCTTCGTTGCAAGATAAGATCAAAAAAGAGGATGAGCAGACAGCACAACAGCAAACGACCGGGATTACCGAAGGGGAGATGGCTGTTGACCGCCGGACTGACGGAGTCGGAGTCGACATAAAAGAGAAGAAAGACCCGATCAGAACGAAGGAACCCACAGAACCCACAGAACCGACGGGAACCATAGAAACTATGGAACCTGTAGAACCTACAAAACCCGCAAAAACAGCGAAAACAGTAAAATCGAAAGAACCGGCAGAATCGACAAAGCCGAAAGAATCGAAAGAACCGGCAGAACCGACAAAGCCGAAAGAATCGAAAGAACCGGCAGAATTGGCAGAATCAAAAGAATCAGAAGAGACAAGGGAAACAGTGAAACAAACACAACCAATAACAGAAGAAAAACCATCTATCCCAAAAGGTTTGGTTATCAAAAAAAGAGCTGCGGAAGTTGCAGAAGAAGAAAATAGAAGGAAAAAGGCCCAAAAGGAAGCCGCGAAGGCGGCAGAGATCGAAAGGGCTAAAAAAAGTGCTTTGTCCGGAGCGACGGATCAAAGGGAATGGCGAAAAAAGACCTCTGAAGGCAGTGAAAAGACTCCCAGGGATGCACGCCAACCGGCACAAGGCAGAGACGCTCACAGATCGGAACGGGGCCAGGATGCGCGCCGAACACCCCAGGGGAGGGACGCCCAGCGCCCGGGAAGGCCGCAGGATCCACAGCGTCCGGGAAGGCCGCAGGACCCACAACGTCCGGGTAGGCCGCAGGAAGCCCAGCGCTCGGGTAGGCCGCAGGATTCATCTCGTCCGGCGAGAGAACAGGACGGCTTCAAATCGGCAAAGGCCCGCCAGGATTCACCGGATGGTGTTTCCAGAGCGAGAAAGCCGGCCACCGATGCAGCGGCACCGGCGAGAAAGGACAGGGATAAAAAAGCCAAAGAGCAAGGTTTCCAGGATAGAGCGGGGAAAAAGGATTATCGTAAGAAGGACGAAAAACTGCCAATATCCATGGAGAAACAGGCACCGAAAAAATATAAGAGGAAAGTAGAAAAACCAGTGGAACCGGAAAGCAACATCAATTTAGAAGCCCTGACCCCGGGCTCAAAAGTTATAAACGTACCTATTACTGTAAAAGGTCTTTCGGAGCAAATTGAAAAGTCCACATCTGAGATCATTTTGGCTTTGATGAAATTAGGTATAATGGCCAATGTCAACCAGAACCTCGACGAGGACACCGCCGTATTGCTCGGTTCCGAGCTTGGAGTCAATATAGTTGTTGATGAGATAGAGGAAGAGGCAGTTGAGGAAGGACTCGAGACCTTCGAGGACAAAGCATCTGATCTGAAGAGCAGACCGCCCATAATAACTGTAATGGGTCACGTAGACCACGGTAAGACATCTCTTCTTGACGCAATCAGAAAAACTAATGTAACGACTACGGAATCAGGTGGGATAACCCAGCACATAGGTGCTTCAGAGGTGTCGGTTAACGGGCAGAGGATAGTATTTCTCGATACGCCGGGTCACGAAGCCTTCACAGCTATGCGCGCCCGAGGAGCCCATGTGACGGATATTGCGGTTTTGGTCGTTGCCGCAGATGACAGCGTCAAACCGCAGACCATTGAATCCATAAGCCATGCCAAAGCGGCAGGAGTGCCTATCATCGTAGCCGTAAACAAGATAGATAAACCTGAAGCTAATCCTGATCGCGTCAAACAGGATCTTGCGAATCTCCCCGCCGATCAAAGAGTATTGGTTGAAGAATGGGGAGGAGATACCATAAGCGTCCCTGTTTCCGCAAAGACAGGCGAAGGCATTCTCAATCTTTTGGAAATGATATTATTGCAGGCCGAAGTATTAGAATTGAAGGCCAATCCAAACCGTCTGGCCATGGGTACAGTGGTGGAAGCCAGGCTTGACAAGACGAAGGGACCGGTGGCAACACTGCTGGTTCTGAACGGCACACTGCAAACCGGCATGTCCGTTGTGGTCGGCACGTGCAGCGGTAAAATAAGGGCCATGACAAACTTTAAAGGCGACAATATCCGCAAGGCCGGGCCGGCAACGGCTGTAGAGATTCTGGGGCTCAATGAAGTGCCTGAGGCAGGGGACGAATTCAATGCCGTCAAGGAAGATAAAATAGCCAGAGAGATCGCCGAACAGAGAAGATTAAAAGTTCGGGAAGAAATAATGGTCCGGAATTCCAGCACCACCCTGGAACAGCTTTTCAGCCAGATCAAAGAAGGAGAGGTCAAGGAACTCAACCTTATTATTAAGGCGGATGTGCAGGGATCGGTAGGAGCGCTGATATCCTCATTGGAAAGGCTGCAGACTGAAAACGTAAAAGTCAGGATAATACACTCCGGTGTAGGGACCATAACAGAATCAGATATTATGTTAGCCAGCACATCTGATGCTATCATTATTGGATTCAACGTCCGCCCAAGCACCAACATTACCACGATGGCGGAGCACGAAAACATTGAAATCCGAACCTATAGGGTCATTTATGATATAATTGATGATGTGGAAGCAGCCATGAAAGGCATGCTGGATCCGATCTTTAAGGAAGTAGTACTTGGCAAGGTCGAGATCCGCAACACATTTAAAGTTCCCGGCGCAGGCATAGTAGGCGGCGCCTACGTGCTTGAAGGGAAGGTCCAAAGAAATGCGCAGATACGTCTGGTCAGAGACGGCATAGTCATACACGAAGGCAAGATATCGTCGCTGCGCAGATTCAAGGATGATGTCAAAGAAGTCAATCAGGGCTACGAATGCGGTATCGGAATAGAAAATTACAACGACATCAAAGAAGGTGACATAATTGAAGCCTTCAAGATGGAAGAAATTGAGAGGTAAACAATGGGAAAGGGATATCGGGCCGAAAGGCTCGGGGGGGAAATCAAAAAAGTTATCAGCGAGCTTTTGCTCAAAGATATAAAGGATCCCCGACTTTCCGGGTTTGTAAGCATATCAGCGGTTGAAGTAACCGCTGATTACAGCTATGCGACACTGTATGTATCGATTTTGGACAACCCGGGTAACGACGTTATAGAAGAGGAGAGAAAACAAGAAGTTCTCGATGCTTTCAAAAGCGCCAAGGGACTGATCCGAAAAGAAATAGGAAGGCAAATCAAGCTCAGACACGTTCCGGACATCCTGTTTAAAATTGACACTTCCCTGGAGTATGGCCGACATATTTCCCGGGTTTTAGCGGAACTAAACATCGATGGAAAGGAAGAAGATGGGGAACAAGAGGAATGATGACAGCCTGGAACAAATCGCCGAGTTGTTGATAAACGCTGATTCTGTGCTGATTTTTCCACACATACAAATGGACGGAGATGCCCTTGGTTCATCGACAGCTCTTTGCCTTGCATTAAGAAACTGCGGAAAAAAGGCCGGTATATTGATTGAGGATAAAATACCGGACAATCTGAAGTTTTTAGATAATGGTATCTGCATAGCGGATTTTGACGGAGGATCCTACGATGTTTGCATCGCTGTTGATTGCAGCGATGTTACCCGCATTGGAATCCGGAAAGATATTTTCTATAAAGGAAAAAATACAGCTATGATAGATCATCATACCACGGCACAGCCTTTCGCCGATATATGCTATATTGACGAAGTCAGCTCATCGACGGGTGAAATCGTTTACAGATTGTTGGGCGAGATGAAATATCCCATCGACAGCGGCATAGCCGAATCCATATATACAGCCATCGTTACCGATACCGGAAGGTTTATGTATGCAAATACATCCGGGACGACCCATGAGATAGTGGCCGACCTGTACAAGACTCAGATGGATCACGATAAAGTAGCGATAGAAATATATCAAAAGAGACGCGTTGAAAAAGTCAGGCTTTTCAATGCTATTTTGGGTACAATGGATCTGCTCTTTGACGGCAGATGCAATCTTGCCTATATGACAAGGCGTATGCTTGAAGATGCCGGTGCTTATTCCGAAGAAACCGAAGGACTTGTAGAAGAATTGCGAAGCGTCAACGGTGTTGAAATAGCAGTTTTTTTGAAGGAGGAAGAAGAAGGCATCAAAGTTACTATGCGTTCAAAATCCTGGGCCGATGTATCGAAAATAGCAGAAAAATTCGGAGGCGGAGGTCATCGCAAGGCATCCGGATGCACTATACCCGGCGACATCGAACAGGTAAAGGCTTTGATTATAGACGCCGTTAAGTCTGAACTGAACGCGTCGAAAGGCTGATGTACAATGAATGAAAACGGCGTTGTAAATTTTCTTAAGCCTGCAGGTATGACATCGCATGATTGCGTTTATTATATGAGAAAAATTACCGGAATCAAGCGTATCGGACATACAGGGACACTGGATCCGATGGCCGCGGGGGTCTTGCCGATTTGCATCGGAAAAGCAACGAGAATCATGGATTACCTCGATTTGGATCATAAAACATATCGGTGTGAAATGATACTCGGCCTCGTTACCGATACGTGGGATATTTGGGGTAATGTTCAGGAGGACAGAAGGGGACGTTTTACAGGTCCGGATATCGATGCTGTAAACGAAGTTTTCAAATCTTTTGATGGTGAGATATTCCAGTCCACACCGAGATATTCTTCTGTTCGCGTTGCAGGAAAGAGACTGTATGAATACGCCCGGGAGGGTCTGGAAATCGATGTGGGGAAAAGGCCGGTCATTATCCATAACATCGAGGTTCTGAAATATGACAAAATAAATGGAAGAATAGTATTTGACCTGGTGTGTTCAAAGGGAACGTACGTCAGAAGTATTTGCCATGAAGCGGGAGAAATGCTCGGTTGCGGGGGCTCGATGAGCTTCCTGCTCAGAATGGGCAGCGGTATATTTACGATAGATGGATCAAACACCCCGGAAACCCTGCATTCCAGCTGGCAAGAACATTTATTGCCTATGGATTATGCGTTGACACACTTGGGGATTCTGGAAATTAAAAAAGAGAGGGAATCATGGTTTTGCAATGGTGGCTACCTTGGTTTAAATGATGGAAAGGTCATCAGGCAACCCTGCACAAAGGGAATATCAAAACATATCAGGATCCGCGAAGGCTTGGATCTTGCGTACAAAATATATTCTGAAGATAAGTTTTTAGGAGTTGCACTCTACGATAAAGACGAAAAAAAATACATTGCTGATAAGGTACTATGTAGATGAAACTATTTACTGATTTAGAACAAATTGATAAACTGGAGAGCTCTGTAATAGCCCTTGGGAATTTTGACGGTGTACATAAGGGGCATCAGGAATTGATCCGCAGGACAGTTAACAGTGCTATGGGTACAAATTTAAAAAGTGCCGTATTCACTTTCAGCAACCACCCCAAAAACGTGTTGGCGGGGAAACAGGTAGTAAAGAACATACTGTACTGGGACGAAAAAGTCAAAATGCTGGGTGAACTGGGGGTCGATTACATCGTATCTGTCCCTTTTACAGAGTCGATCAGGGACATGGATCCGGAGCGCTTTATATTGGAACTCTTAGTCGCCAGATTGAACATGAAGGAAGCCTACTGTGGTTTTAACTATCGC
>CAYYHH010000052.1:0-8744 GCA_964471645.1 uncultured Oscillospiraceae bacterium | reverse complement strand
GAGCCATTCCCATTTGGATCGCAAATAAAGGGGCAAACAGGCGCAGGATCAAACTGATTGGTTCAAATCCATTTTTCTCGCTCAGCAAAGAAATTTTACTTTCCGCCGGCGGCAGCGCAAAAGCCAGGGTCAGTACTGCCAGATACGACAGCTGGAATCCAATGTTAAATAAGTTGAAAGGATTGCAGATCAGCATCAGTAAGGCCGAAAAGCATATACAGCAAAGGAAATCATACTTCCGGTGCAAATATTTTGACAGGATATGTATGATTATCATAGAAACAGCCCTGACCACAGAAGCGGAGAAATCTGCCAAAGCGGCATAAAACAAAAGCAACAGTACCGCGAATGAGGAAGCAACCGGGTTTCTGCGATTCCTGAAAAGCATGCTTATATATACATAGATAATGCTTACATGAAGCCCCGAGACAGAAAGGATGTGCGCACATCCGTTGCGCTGAAAATCTTCATATAGATCTTCATCTATCATGCCCTTGTCCCCAAACATGATACCCAAAAGAAGGGCCTTCGCTTCCGCTCCCATGTATCCGTCAAGAGATAAAGAAAAACGTTCCTTCAGCATGCCCGACAAAGCCCTCACCCGATTCTTCGGCCCAAAGATTTCCACATGGCTGTTTTGAGCGCTGATGATGCCAAAAACGCCACGGGTTTTCAGGTAAAGTTTGTAATCGAAAAGTCCCGGATTCCTCATACCCGAAGGCAGAGTGAATCTGCCTTTTAATTTGATCCGGCTCCCGTACAGGGCGGATTTTACCTCAGTTATGCCGCCGTCACTGTTTCCGTCACCGTTTTCATTCTGCTCTTCATGAAAATATATATTGACCAGCAGCTTCCGAGCGGCTGTGCCGGTCTCCTCTCCGCAGGTCCAAATCCTTGGTTTGACCAGTACCTGAAGTAAATTCTCCTTTTCATCTATGCTCAAAACTTCCCCTTCGACAGTTACTATGCTTTCGTTATGGTTTTCCAGAGTCTCAGTCCCGGAATCCAAAATTTGTATATAGAAAGTGCCGATAATTCCAAATATAATAAAGATAGGGATATAAAATCGCATATCCTTATCCGACCATAATCTTTTATTACAAATGACGCTGTCTGCGACAAGGACAAGCAGTGCAGACCCCCACAGGAATATGCAAAACAGAGGTTTCAGATGATACCCCAAAAAAATGCCTCCGGCAAAAAAGGCGAGTATAAACGCTATCGGCCTTCTCATATGTCCCCCGATTTTACCTTGATTCTGTGTATTAATTTAGCATTATTGCTATAATATGTCAATTAGATCGGTATATTATTTCAATATTCATTGCATTTTTATTACAAAGCGAACAAATTACATCCCTTTGCTGTCAAATATTTAGTGCATATGGTATAATTCGTGCTGTATAGAATTACTGGGAAAGCAGGTGTTTCCTTTGAGCGACAAGTTCAATAAAAACGATAAAGAAATCAATAATAACAATAATGAGATCGATGAATTTTTAAGCAGATTCGACGAAATCAAAAAAAACTTCGAAACCTGTGATGAGGCAACGGCCGATACTGGTGTCTCCATGCCTGAAAGCAATCCGGGCCGGGAGAAAATCGCTGAAAGCATTTCCATCCCTCATTCACCGCGGCGTGCCGAAAGGTTGGAAAGAATCAGATCAAGAGCAAAAGAAGAAAATGCAGAAGAGGAACCAATGCCTAAAAAGAAAACCAAATCAAAAAAGACTTCGAAGAAATATCGAATTAATATCAAACGGCTTCTGATCGCAATTATTCTCTTGGGCGTCCTCCTTTGCGGGGCTGTAGGTGTTTGGGCGCTTTCTGTCATTGGCGATACACCTCCCATCGATGCCGATAATATTTATAGTATGCTTGCCGAGAACTCTATCATTTACGATGATGCCGGAAATGAGATCGAAAATCTGTTTTCAAGCGGTGTGGGGCTGAGAACAAATTTGAATTATGCCGAAATGCCGCAAGATCTGATCAATGCTTTTGTTGCAATAGAGGACAAGACTTTTTGGAATCATCAAGGATTCAATGTGATCCGTATTTTCGGGGCGATCATTGACGGTTTGAAGTCCGGTGATTCTATCAGGGGTACCAGTACAATTACCCAGCAACTGGCCAGAAACCTGTATCTTCCGGATGAAAAGGGTGATCGAACCCTCAGACGTAAGGTTCAGGAAGCATATTATGCCGTTCAGCTGGAAAAACAGCTTTCAAAAGAGCAAATAATCGAGGCTTATTTGAATACAATTTATTTTGGCAGCGGGGCCAGCGGGATTCAGGCGGCAGCCAAAACTTATTTTTCAAAGGACGTAGATCAGCTTACCTTGGCTGAATGTACTGTTTTGGCCAGCATACCTCAATACCCCTTAAAGAATTCTCCGATGAGACAATTAGAAAATGAAAAGATAGATGACCCGGACTCTTTGGATTTCCTTTACCGCGGCGAGACCTACAGCATATGGTACCAGGATGAGTTTACGGATCGTCAAAAATTGATTCTCAGATTTATGAAAGAACAAGATAAGATTGACGATGAACAATATCAAGCTGCCTTAGACCAGAATATCAGAGATTCCATAAATCCTGACATCAGCGCTTCTACGGAAATAAGCTCCTATTTCGCCGATTATCTGATCAGCGAGGTTGTCCGGGATTTGATGTTTGAATACAATATCGATGAAGTAGAAGCCAAAGACAGAATATATAACGGCGGATTACGAATTTACAGCACTTTAAATGTTTCTATGCAGAAAATCATCGAAAGCGAGTTTGGCAAAAAAGCTAATTATCCCTCCGTTACGGGGCTCAATAAAGACAAGGCAGGAAATGCCAGAGATGCCAAGGGAAAAATACTGCTTTACGAATATAATAACATGTTCGACAGCGAGGGGAAATTCATCCTCAAACCCGATGAATACAAAATTAATGATGACGGATCAATGACTGTATTTAAAGGAAACCGGCTCAATATTTATAAGACCGAGGTTAACAAAAAAATCGATTACAGCGTTGAATTCAAAGGCATGTACACCGTAGAGGACGGAGTCTTTTATACTATTTCCTCCGGTTATGTTATGATTCCGAGTCAGTATAAGAGCAGAGATGATGACGGTAATCTGATAATAAGCCGTGAATTTTTTGAAGACGATTTTCCATTTACGTTGACAGAAGCGGGACTGACCATTCCCAAGAAGGGCGTCAGGAATGATACAGAATATCAATGCTATCAGCTGAAAGAAAAGGTAATCCAGCCCCAATCTGCTATGGTAATAATGGATTATAAAACAGGATCCATCAAGGCTATGGCCGGTGGCAGAAGTCTGAGCGGCAAACTTCTGTTCAACCGCGCAACAGGTACCCGTCAACCCGGTTCGGCAATAAAGCCCATGGGAGTATATGCCCCCGCTTTGCAGCGGTCGGCCGACATGGTCAAGAACGGCACTCTGGATTCGGGTATGAAAGTTTGGACGGCTGCCTCAATAATCGACGATGCCCCTTTGGTCCTGGACGGCAAGCTGTGGCCAAAAAACTGGTATTCGGGGTATAGGGGTCTTTACACCCTGCGCCAGTCGATTGAACAATCTGTCAATGTGAATGCCGTCAGGGTTTTCAGTGAATTAGGTGCTTCCACTTCCCTGTCATTCCTTAAAAAGTTGGGTGTGACGTCGGTGGTGGAATCGGGTTCTGTAAATGATATGAACGCCGCCGCACTGGCATTGGGCGGAATGACTAACGGCATATCACCTCTGCAGATGACAGCTGCCTACGGAACTTTTGCAAACCAGGGGTTGTATATAACGCCTACGACCTATACAACAGTTACTAATAAGCGCGGGGAAATATTATTGGAAAATACAGCGAAGAAGGAAGCTATAATGGATCGCAGCGTGGCTTTTATTATGACGGACATTTTAAGAACTACCGTCACTAATGGAATCGCCGGCTCTGCTGCCATCGGATCCCATCCTGTAGCCGGAAAAACCGGAACAACGACTGACAACTACGACGCCTGGTTCGTAGGTATGACCCCCCACTATTCCGCAGCGCTCTGGATAGGCAACGATATCAACCTTGAGCTCTCACAGGGCAGTGTATCCGCCGCCAGACTATGGAGTAAAATAATGAAACAGGTCCATACGGGATTGCCACAAGGCAGTTTTCCGTCGGCAGAGGGTGTCATAACGACCCAAATAGATACCAAGTCGGGGAAATTGCCTTCGGAGATCTCCTCGCTGGATCCTCGCGGCACCGTGCGCAATGAATATTTCGTAACAGGAACTGTTCCCACCGATGTGGATGATGTCCACGTATCGGTTGCTGTCTGCGCTGATTCGGGGTTTCTTGCAACCCCCTATTGCCGCAATTCGGAAAACAAAGTTATGATCAGGCGGCCTGAGGGTTCTGTGCTGAGTTCGGGAGGCTATACCGTAGGGGATATTGATTATGAAGCACCCAGATATTATTGCAATCTGCACAACCCGGATCCATCGTCCTACCCCATAGACCCGGATAAGCAACTGACGCCTTTTGTCCCGGGTTTCAACGACGACAATAACAGCGGAGGTCTTCCCCCGTGGCTTGGCGGAAACGGAGATAATGACGGCGGAAACGGGAACGGCAGCGGCAACGGAGGCAATGATAACGGTAACGGAAATCATGGCGGATCCGAAAAACCCGGATGGCTGTATTAGTGATTTTAACGGATGGATTTTGGGTTGAAGCAAAGGGCAACAATATAACCAAATACTATGGCCGCCGCAATGCCGGCGGCTGTATCTTTTAACCCACCTGTTAAGGCTCCCATCAGGCCTTTTTTCTTGGCAGCGTCCATCGCTCCTTTGACCAACGCGTAACCAAATCCGGGCAACGGCACTGTTGCGCCGCTTCCGGCCAGCTTTACAATGGGCTGGTAAAGACCCAGGCCCGTCAATATAGCCCCCACAACTACGAATAGCACCAACACCCTGGGTGCCGTCAGCTTAGTTCCGTCTATCAACAGTTGTCCGACGACACATATTGCGCCGCCTATTAAAAATGTCCATAAATGTTCCATATGTTATCCTCCGCAAAGATGATCATTCTATCACTGTCGAACCGCCTCAACAGCCACAGCGTGAGCGATACCCGGAATCGATTCACCTTGCTGGGCGCTGGTAGTGGACAGCAACGCTCCGGTTGAAACCAAGAGAACTTTTTTCAGGTTCCCCTGAAGCATCGATTTCCAAATCGGTCCCGCAAACACCGATGCAGAGCATCCGCACCCGCTTCCGCCGCTGTGTACATCCTGCTCTACGTCATATATCAAAACACCGCAATCATCGTAGACAGCACTCATATCCATCCCCAGATTTTTAGCCATATCCATTAATATCTGCTTGCCTATACGACCCAGATCTCCGGTAAGTATCCGATCGTAATAGCTGAATTCCCTGCCTGTATCCAAAAGATGCCTGTATATCGTATCCAATGCCGCCGGCGCCATAGCAGCCCCCATCTGGTTAGAGTCCTTTATTCCCGTATCGACAATCTTTCCCACCGTTGCATGGGTGCAGCAATAATGTGGATCAGGAGTTCTTCCTATTACCAGACCTCCGGAAGCTGTCGCCGTCCATTGGGCAGAAGGCGGCCTTTGGTTTCCATGTTCCAAAGGCATTCTGAATTGCCTTTCGGCCGTACTGTAGTGGCTGGATGCGGCGGCTATTATTGTATCGGCATAACTTCCATCGACCAGAACACAGCCTAAAACCAATGCTTCTGTCATCGTAGAACAGGCTCCGTAGACTCCAAGAAATGGTACGGAAAAATCCTTTGCAGAAAAAGTGGATGACATAAGTTGATTGAGAAGGTCACCGGCAAGAATCACATCGATTTGTTCCTTATTTTTTCCGGCTTTACGCAAGGCAACATTTATTGCTTCAGAAAGCATCTTACTTTCTGCCCCTTCCCATGTTTTTTCACCGAACATATCATCATCCATGACTACATCAAATTCGGTTCCTAAAGGGCCTTTACCTTCTTTTACACCGACTACCGACCCGGTTCCCAGAATTTCGGGTCTGCTTTGAAATATGAAAGTTTGCTCACCCAATTTATTGTTCGCCATAGTCTATCCTTTCGTTAAAAGCCATCGGATGATACCGATTATCACCGAAAGTGAAATTCCCCATACCAGCACCGGGCCTGCCAGTGTAAACAGCTTTGCTCCGGCTCCCAATACCGGTCCTTCTTTTTTGAATTCCATAGCCGGTGCCACCATTGAATTAGCAAAGCCCGTGATAGGTACAATTACACCGGCCCCTGCAAATTTCGCAATCGTATCGAACCATCCGAATCCTGTCAGCAACTGCGCTGTGCATATTAGTATGACGGTAACGATGGAACCGGCCTCAGTCTTTTCGAACCCTTTGTCAATAAGCGCCTGCTGGGTATAAGATGCGGAAAGGCAAATAAGACCTCCCACTATAAAGGCCTTAATGCTGTTTGACAGATACTTAGGCTTGGGAGTAAAGTTCTTTACATATTTCTCATAGGCTTTTCTTTGTTGTTTCTGTTCATTCTTATTCTGTTTTAAATCGGAATCCGGCATTCTTTCCTCCTGAGCATTTACCTATTGTTATTGTTCACACCGGTTTGTATTCAGACTGCTTATTTGGAATAGGGCTTGCTGAAGGCTTCGCCTGCGCTGAACCAGTCGCTCTTCTTATACCGACTCGTTTAGTAGGCCCGAAATATATTTTTGTATTTGAAACACCAATGCAAATCATGATTATTATGGCATTGAAGCGTAAAAAATATGCTATAATTCTTAGGTGTAACGCCGAAAGATAAAGACAAGGATTAAGGTAGAGTTAATGGAAAAATACAAAATCATATTGGCTTCTTCTTCACCAAGACGCATTGATATGCTTAAAAAAAATGGAATAGATCCCATTATCAAACCGCCGTCCGTTGATGAAAGCCTTCCTTTGGATATCGATCCCAAAGATGCCGTAATGAGCCTTGCCCTAAAAAAAGCAAGCTATGTGGCGTCCGTAATCGGTGCAGAATACTTTGACCGCCCCTCCCTGATCATTGGGGCCGACACTATAGTGTTCCTGGATCGGATAATCGGTAAACCAAAAAATGAGCAGGATGCTTACGATATACTCAGCTGCCTGAGAGGAAAAGAACATTTTGTTTCCACAGGTGTAGCAATACTGAAGACAGGAACTGATCAGCGAAGGATTTTCTGCGAAACTACAAGAGTTTTCTTTAAGAACTATTCCGACCGTGATATCAGAAACTATATCAAAACGGAAGAACCTTATGACAAAGCCGGCGGATATGCGATACAGGGTGCCTGGGGCGACAAGGTGGACCATATCGTTGGCGATTATGACAATGTAATGGGATTCCCCTGGACGAGAATCAAACAGGAGCTGGACCGGTTTTAAGAGAACAGAAATAGTAAAACCACACGCGAGTGCTATCTCATGTGTGGTTTTATTTTACTTAAGGTACATCTGGTCAGTTGATCAAATTCTCAAAAATGTCTTATTTGTTCAGCTCTTCTCTGACTTTATTCCACTCCTCGATAATCTTCGGAACAACCTTATAAAGGTCTCCTACGATTCCGTAGTCAGCCACCTCAAAGATAGGGGCATCCGAATCCTTGTTGATTGCAACAATGAGATCCGATGTCTGCATTCCGGCCAGATGCTGGATCGCTCCGGAAATACCGCATGCAAAATATATTTTCGGCTTAACGGTAGTTCCCGTCTGTCCTACTTGATGAGAGTGATCGATCCATCCTGCATCAACGGCTGCCCTGGAAGATCCCACAACCCCGCCCACGGTATCCGCAAGCTGTTTGATCAGCTCAAATCCTGAAGGATCGCCCAATCCCCGTCCGCCGGAGCAGATGATCTCGGCATCTGTGAGGGAAACTAATTCCTTAGCGGCCTTGACCACTTCAACTACTTCGGTTCTGATGTCATCCTTGGCCAGGCTGTGCTTAACTTTTATCAGTTGGCCTTTTTTTGCTTCGTCTTTATCCAGCTTGGTCATAACGCCCGGTCTTACTGTTGCCATCTGTGGTCTTGTCTTGGGGCAGATAATCGTTGCCATGATATTTCCGCCGAAAGCGGGACGTGTCTGCTTCAGATTCTTATCATCGGAATCCGGGTCCATTCCCGAGGTGTCAAGAGTCGTATATTTGTTCAGGTAATTTATGTAATTGCCTGTACACACATCCAATCTTGTGCAGTCTGCAGTCAGACCCGTATCCAGTCTTGCCGCTACTCTGGGCGCAAGATCCCTTCCGATATGGGTAGCACCAAACAGTACGATTTCCGGTTTGTATTCTTTAATTGCGTCGGTCATTACCTTGGTATAACCGTCGGTTGTAAAGTTCTTTAGCAACGGATCATCGATCTGATAGACCACGTCAGCACCGTATGCTTGGAGTTCGGGTACCAGGTGATCTGTTTCATGACCGATCAAAACGGCACAAACTTTTCTGTCTCCGATTTCCTTTGCAAGCTTGCTTCCTTCGCCCAGTAGCTCAAGAGCTACGTTCATCAGTTTGCCCGCCCTCTGCTCGGTATAAACCCAGACATCCTTGTATGCAGACAGATCTACCGGGCCTTCATCAGATGCGGTCTGTTCAATCGCATCGAAGGGGCATGCCGCGATACACTGAGCGCATGCAGTACATTTTTCATTGATTACAGCCAGCTTTCCCACCA
>CAYYHH010000051.1:5455-8760 GCA_964471645.1 uncultured Oscillospiraceae bacterium | reverse complement strand
GCACCTAAAAACACATGTACATGATTATCGCAAAATCCCGGCAAAACGGTTTTATCCCCGCAGTCAATCACTTTTTCATTCTTGGGAAGGCTTTTCGTATCCAGCGATCCTTTTATAACTTTTGTTATCCTGTCCCCTGTTATAGTTATGTAGCCTTCAAATGGCTCGTCTTCGACCGAGTCAAAAATACAGTTGCTCTTAATAATCAATTATTTTCCCTCGCTTTTCCAATTGTTCAGTTGTATAACTTGTTAGGACAATTTGTTTAGTTGTATAACTTGTTAGGACAATCCCATCAGTTGTCCTGTTGTAGAGCTATATAGTCTGTTCAACCAGTTCCATTTACGCCTATAGACTACGCCTGCTCCGAACCCTTATAAAATCATATCTGAACCAAATCTGATGATTATAAACCAAACCTAATGATTGTAAATAAAAACTGATGGCTATAAGCCAGGCTTGATGACTATATACTAAGCCTGATGATTATGCGAAACTGAAGCCACGCTGCTCATGATGCGGTCTTTGTTGGCAATCGTGAATTTTGAGCTATTCCCCATACTTTATTTATACAACCGGTGTAGAACAATAACAAATATAATCAAATCAAATGATTTTTTCGATCCAATCCTTTGGATCCCAATCATCGGTGACCGGCACATCCACCGTTTTAATGGAGATGCCTTCGGCGGCAACAGCGTCGAGGAGTACCTTCATCATAAAAGCCGATTTATCCAACGCACTGCAGGAAGGGCTGGTATCGATACCCAATACGGCAATAACCTCGATGTTATTTTTGCGATATTCGATGACATTGTTAATAACCGGCTCCAACACCTTTTTACAGTAGTCGGCGTAGTCATCTCCCTTTTTATCCCCCGGCACAATCGATTCCCTTTCGAGCCCCTGGTATGTAAGCTCCGGGCAAGGCAATTGGAGTATACCAATATCGTTCTCCATCAGTGCGGCTACAAACTCGCGATATAGTTTTTTTGCGGCAGGCTCTTCATATTCACAAAAAGGATTCAAAATACAATGAGATAACAAAGCGACTCTTTTCATTTTCAAACACCCCTTTCTATTAAATATTTTTTTATTTTACGATAAGCGGTAGGTTGGCTGATTCCCAGCTCCTTCGCTACACCGGTTGTAGTTCTGTGCTTTTGATATGCCTTTATTACCATTTCTTTTTCATAGTTGTCAACGGCTTCGCTGAGGCTTTGAGCATCCACGGCATCCGATTGACCTTGGTTATTCCTTCTTTGAATATGATCCGGAATATGCTCCAGTTCTGCTATACCTCACTCTTTGATTGCAGTCTGACATAATAGGCCTCCATCCTCGACATTCTCAATTAATTATAGCATAAGTCAGGGTCGAAAAACATCGAGCTCAAGGCAGTTGCATGAAATGCATGAAACCATAAACTTCATAGAAGTCTGGCTTCATTATCTAAAAATACAAAAACCCTTTTGTGTGTATAAGATTATCCAGTATATGGAACAATTTTGGCCTTAGAAGAAGCAATCTTATCTAAATTTGAAATATTAACGATTCCTGTATAAGAAATCCGACTTTTCTTATACAGGAATTCACTTTCTCTAATTTTTAGATAAGATTCAGAAGTTCTGAGAAAAATAGGGCACGTTTTGGAGCCGATCTTATACACAAATTGAAATTTTCCGGATTTTAGATAACCCTGATTTTGTTTCATGCGTAGGCTCTGAGGCGGTTGCCGGCATGGAACCGATCATTTGCGCCGGTGCTTTCGTTTTGGTACATCACCTTTCCTGATCAATGAATAGACTTTTATGATCAAAATAATGAGAATGCCGACCAGGCTGCCTGTTAAAGCTCCGGTGCCGTCGATAAGAACATCGTCCAGGGAGGACGTCCTTCCCACAAAACCCTGATTGTATTCGTCCAGAGCAGCAATGACAACCGGCAAACTTATTCCCAATAAAAACCCCATGGACATTTTCTTTGTGTAGGCATATCCGAATCCCACTGTAATAGCGCCCAACAGGAAATAAATGCCGAAATGTGCGCTTTTTCTTACAAGCATGTTGGTGGATTTGTATATACCGAAAAACCACTTGTCCTTTAAAAAATCAGTGATTTTCCCACAGATTGCAGTGTCGGAAATATCAAAGAAACCATCGATTGCCCTGATGATTTTGATCGCCATCCTCGATTGTCCGTGGGAAATATTCGGCGGCTGTGAAGACAGATAGAATATCATAGCAATCCAAAGCACCAATATTATGAAGATGATTAAACTTGTTTTTTTCCTTGTCATATCTGTTATTATTATTGGGGCGGTCTACTGAATCATCAACGTAGTGATCATCTTTGTAAGACCGCTCCCCTTCCTTAATCTTATAGTTTGGTTTTTGATCTGCCGGAAACGTAGTTCCAGTTGCAGGCATCCAGCTTTTCAATGGCTGCCACAACGGCATCCACCAAAGCATTTGTAATCTTTTCACCCTTTTCAGCGGTGCCTTTAGTGGCATCGCCTGTCTGAGCGGAATCCGTCAGTTCGGCAAAATCCCATTTGATTTCAACCACATCAGGCAGATTGTCCGGCAATACGCAATCGGTCTTGTCCTTTTCGCACCATTCTGGAAAAAGGTAATAAGCTATGGATGTTTCTCCTTCGCCTGCGTGTCCCAGCCCTCCCCAGACTTCAAAGGTATCAGGAGGCAGAAGTTCGCCTGCTGTTACCCACCATTGCGGAAGAGCGGCTATTCTGGCATCAGGATACTTTTCTTTGATTTTTCTGGAAGCTATCTCCAGAGGCGCAATGTTGCCATCATGCCCATTCATAAGGAAAATTCTATTGATTCCATTCCTTATCACCGACTCCATTATGTCGAAGATAACCTGTGTCACCGTATCATATGCTAAAGTTATGGTAAAAGGAAAGGCATCGTAATGACCGCTGTATCCTACCGTCATGGGGGGAAGCACCAGCATACCGTCCAACCTGTCTGCAACCATACAGGACAGCTTGTAAGAAACGATGGTATCCGTTCCCTCGGCCAAATGCAACCCGTGGGCCTCACAGGATCCCAAAGCCAATATTGCCTTGTCAAACTTTCCATTAATTACTTGATTCGCCGTGAGTTTAAGTAATTCATTGTTTGCCATTCTTATCTCCTTTCATATCTGATATGGCTGCGAACAGCATCTTTCATATCAGGTTATTGTTTCAGATAACATCCTCTTATGTCTGATTATTACTTCAAATAGCATCCCTCATATCTGATATAGCTGCGAACAGCATCTTTCATATCAGGTTATTG
>CAYYHH010000051.1:0-5445 GCA_964471645.1 uncultured Oscillospiraceae bacterium | reverse complement strand
TGAATCTGCGCCCGCGAATTTTATCACCATGCGCGGGCCCTGATTAGATTGGGTGTGAACTGTAACTTTTCATCCTATGCGATTATATTTACATACTATATGTTATTCAGTCAGGGGAATCAAAGGTTTTTGCGGTAAAATCATATTTGATGTTGGGGAAAGCCAGGAGACGGTTATGTAATTGTCCGTCCCCTGATACAATCACTGTTCTTTGCTAAAGGAATACCTCCTTCATGAATACGAATTTGCCGTTTTCCACCTTGTTGATGGTTACCGATTTGGTCGGAACATGGCTGCCGTTCTCGTAGGTAACGGTACCCGTGACGCCTTTAAGACCTGTTGTGGCCGCAATCGCATCTCTGATTGCCGTAGGATCCGTCGGATCATCGGCCCTCTTCATTGCGTCGGCAATCAAATACATAGTGTCGTAGCCCAGGCCGGCAAAAGCGTTCTCCGGAGCAACGCCATACGCCTCGGTATATGCGGCGATAAAATCAAGCATCTTCGGATCCTGGTTTTCTAAAGAGGCATGGGTGCCTACATAAGTATCGTCGGCTGCATCTCCCGCAACTTCAATAAGCAGCGGAGTGTCGAATCCGTCGCCGCTGATGATGGGCAGCTCTACACCTTTGTCCCTGAACTGCTTTACTACCACGCCGGCATCATCCGGAACACCGGAAATAAAAAGGATCTCAGACCCGCCCTTATCGGCCAGGAATCGATCGATCTGCGCCGAAAAATCGGGATCTTTATTCATATAGTTGTCTGTAAGAACAATCTCACCGCCAAGTTCAATGTACTTTTCCTGGAAGAAATGTGCCAAGGCCTTTGTAAATTCCATGGATTGGTCTATCAACAAATAGCATTTGGTAAGTCCCAGGTCATTGTAGGCATACTCGGCACAGGCATAGGCCTGGACGTTATCGCCGAAGGGGGCAAGGAATGCAAAATCTCCTACCTGATCCGGAATGGACGGCAACGTCGCACCCGATGTAATAAACGGAACCTCCTTACCCTGGCATATGTTACCTGCCGCCAAAGCATAGTTGGAATCGGAAAGTCCGCCTATCGCTACGCACTTATCCACATCGATCATCTTCTTAGCGTTGTTCGCAACGGTGGTTTGCTCCGTCTTTCCGTCATAGGACACAACCTTTATCATCTTGCCGTTGATGCCTCCGGCGTCATTGATCTCATCGGCCGCCAATTTGAATCCATTGAAGGACGGTTGGTCCAGAGAGGCCTGCCCGCCTGTCAGGTTAAAAAGGGCGCCCACATTGATAGTCTCCTGATCGGCGTCCTGATTCCCACCGCTGTCACCGCCGCATCCCGCAAAAGAAAACACCATTATCAACGCCAATAAAATTACTGACTTCCTGCTGAATTCCCTCATTTTCTTTTCTCTCCTCCTTTTAATTTATTCACTTTCTCAACCCCATTTGAGAAAAATAAACCCTTTCTACTAAGTCTATTGCTTATCCTTCTGAAATAACCCACAGTTATTGCCGCAAGTGAAACATATTCCTCCTTTCTGATAATGCTTCTATATGTTTTAAACGAAAACAAACTCTCGGTTATTACCTCGCTGTAACCCATAATACCCTGCCTTCGAAAAATAATAATAGCTATTAAAAGGGCTGCCAGAATCAGATTTGATGCGCCGTAGAGCTCAGGCAGCTGAATTGAAAATACGGTTATGCCTGTTTCCAGCGGAGCTAGAAGTTCAGGTATAAAAGTCATCAGAAGCGATCCGATTACCGCACCGCTGATAGAAAACATACCACCGATGATAGAAGTTTCGACGATTTTAAAGCTGGTGTCGATATAGAAGAACTTCCCGGAAATCACGCTTATCATATGTCCCCAAAGCCCTCCTGCAACGCCTGCCATAAAAGCACTTATGCAAAAAGCTGATATCTTCATTACGGTGAGGTTGATCCCCAAAGTCTGGGCAGCGACGTAATCATCCCTCATAGCAACCAGATTCCGCCCGTAAGCGCTGTTGACCAGTCTGTGCAGAACAAACAGGCAAAGGATTGCCGCAGCAAATATTATCCACGTAGAAGCGTAATCAGGCAGACCGGTTATTCCCCTTGCGCCGTTGGTTACCTGATCTTCGTTGTCCAGAACCGCCCTGACTATAACGATCAGACCGATCGTCGCCACCGACAGATAATGTCCTTTGAACCTGAGCACCGGAAAGCCGATAACAAGAGCTGTTGCCGACGCCAGCATTCCTGCAATAATCAAGGTCATTGGGAAAGGCAGCACAGTATTCATCAGCCATCCCGGCAGCGCAGGCATCAAAACTGCCTTTTGAGCCGGCGCCAAAGTGAACAGGGCCGATGCATAGGCCCCTATCGCCATGAATGCGGCATGGCCCATGGAAAACATACCTGAAAAACCGTTGACCAGATTTAAACTTGCTGTCAGGATAATGTTTATTCCGAAGAGATTCACCAGCCCTGTGTAATAGCTGCCGCTGTCCATGCCGCTGCGAATTATTACGAGTAGAGGTATCAGAACGAAAACTATGAGCCGGAACAGGTTGTTGTCGCTCAGTCTCATCAGCTTCTTCCCCCTTCCCTGGCGCCCAATATCCCATTTGGCCTGATCAGGAGCACGGCAATCAGCACCACAAAGACGAAGGCATCTCTGTAAGGAGTCACGCCGGTGGGCATCAATCCCGCAAACAGCATTTCGGCTATACCCAGAATGAAACCCCCAAGAACCGCTCCTCCAAGACTTCCGATACCTCCCAGGACGGCAGCGCAGAATGCCTTGAGACCGGGAACGAATCCCATCAGGGGATCGATGGTTTTGTATTCTCCCGCCAGCATTAAGCCGGATAGGGCAGCGAGGCCGGAGCCTATCATAAATGCCGTTACCACCACTGTTGTAATGTTTATGCCCATCAGCCTGGAAGCGTTCATATTATCGGCGCATGCCCTCATTGCCATTCCTATCCTGGTTTTCTTTATTACATATGTAAGTACCAGGAGTATCACAAAGACGGAAATAAATGTGATTATGTTCATCGTAGATAATTTAACAGTACCCACAGAATGAAGTGCTGTCAGATATTCCGGCAGGTGAAAAGCCTTTCGCTGTGGAGAAAACAGCATGACCATCAGATTCTGGATAAAAATAGACACGGCAAGGGACGATATCAGAGTAGTCTCCTCACTCTCCGACCGTAAAGGCCTGTAAGCAATCCTTTCCGCCGCAAGTCCTACAGCGATGGCTATAAGCACAGAAAGTGCCACGGAGAACCACAGCGGTAATCCCAAAGCGGTAACGAGTACCAGGATTGTGTACACTCCCACCGTCATTATATCGCCGTGGGCAAAGTTTATCAGCCTCAAAATGCCATAGACCATGGAATATCCGATTGCCACCATAGCGTAGACGCTGCCCAGTTTCAACCCGTTCACCAATTGGCTGATGAAATATATGATCTGTTCCAATTTATTACGCCCCTCCAAGATATGCTCTTTTTACCATGGGATCCTCTGCCAGGTCATAGCTTTCGCCCTCCATGGTAATATTGCCTGTGGCAAGAATATACGCCCTGTCAGAAATCTCCAGGGCCTCGTATGCATTTTGTTCTACCAGGAGCATTGTGATCCCCTCTTCCTTTAAGGTCTGTAGCACGGAAAACACCTGCATAGTCATAATGGGTGACAGCCCCATTGAAGGTTCATCCAACAGCAGCAGCCTAGGCCTACCCATCAGGGCCCTGCCTATGGCAAGCATTTGCTGTTCCCCTCCGGACAGCGTCCCCGCCGATTGTTGGAATCTCTGCTTTAATAGGGGAAATAGTTCAAACACGCGCTCAAGGTTTTCCCTGTTGCTTTTTACATCTTTATGCAAATAGGCTCCCAGCTTAAGGTTTTCTTCAATAGTCATCTTGGAAAAAATTTGCCTGCCTTCAGGAACCTGAATTATGCCTTCCGATACGATTTGATGAGCCGGTTTGTTGGTGATATCTTTGCCATTGAGACTGATCTGCCCCGATTCTGCCCTTAATAGTCCCGAAACAGTTTTCAGCATGGTGGATTTTCCGGCCCCGTTGGCCCCGATCAATGCTACAAGCTCACCAGTATTTACCTTCAGTGACACGCCGTGCAACACCCGTATAGTATCGTATTTCACGCGAAGATCTGTTATTTCAAGCATTTTTCCTCCCGCTGCCCAGATAGGCTTCTATGACTTTCGGGTCATCCCTTACCGTATCAGGCTCACCTTCGGCAATAATCTGCCCTGCCGCCATAACATAAATATACTCGCAAAGCCCCATAACAACTTTCATATCGTGCTCGATGATCAGAACCGTAAGCCCAAACCGTTCTCTTATATCCATGATGATATGGATCAGTTCTTCACTCTCCTGGGGGTTCATCCCGGCGGCGGGTTCATCTAAAAGCAGCAATTTGGGGTAAGCAGCCAACACCCTGGCAATCTCCAGTTTCCTCTGGGCTCCGTAGGGCAGTGAATCCGCCCTGTTATGAGCGTATTTTTCAATGCCGAGGATGCGGAGCATCTCCAACCCTGTCTCGGAAAGCCTCTTTTCGTCCTCCCTGAAACGGGCGAGATTGAACATCGCCTCTGCATTGTTGTAAGTTTTGTGCATCTGTGCACCGATAATAACATTTTTTAGGGCTGTTGCTTTTTTAAACAGCCTGAGGTTTTGATAGGTCCTCAATATGCCCATCCTGGCTATTTTATAGGGTTTTTCTCCCGTGATGTCGCTGCCGCAAAAAGAAACAGTTCCCGAGGAAGGTTTCAACACACCTGAAAGCATATTGATAACAGTGGTCTTTCCGGCCCCGTTAGTGCCGATCAGCCCGTATATCTTTCCCTCTTCCAAAACTGCGGAAAAGCCTCTTACCGCTTTCAAACCTCTGAAGTTCATATCGAGGTTATTCACCTGCAAAATAGTTGACAATTTCGGCCTCCTGTAAAGCTCCGTTAGTTGGCATCGAATTAAAGACCGCAGATCCGGATCAAGGTGTATTTTGGCAGCATTTAAGGTGATATTTAATGGCAGGATCAGTGAAGAGATTAATTGCTAGATTAATGGCAAGATCAGAAACGAGATTAATTGCTAGATTAATTGCGAGATCAGTGATGAGATTAGTTGCGAGATTTGGTGGCAGGGTCAATAAAGGTATTCAGCGATAATAATCAGCTACGGTGATATTTAAATGTAGTACCTAATGATACGATTATTCCGCACTTTTGTCCAGTTAAAATATGGAATCCTCCATTCCCGATATACTATATTTTACAATTCACATCCAATCTGATCAGGGTGCGTGCATGGTGATTGATCATTCAAGATATTGACTTGTGCAAGGGAAAAGGCAAGCAAATGTAGTGCAATTGGCTACGATCCCCACAGGGAATTTTTTCAGCGCCATTTTGACTTTGCCCGGATAATGG
>CAYYHH010000050.1:2229-8762 GCA_964471645.1 uncultured Oscillospiraceae bacterium | reverse complement strand
ACCCCGATTAGCTATTACCTGAAAGCCGCGGAGGAATCTTTAAACCGCATCAATAACAGGGGATCTGAATGGTTTTTCCTAAATGGGATGCTTTCGCTTCGCAAAGGATGGTATGATGATGCGATGACAAATATCCAGACGGCCATCAGCATGGAACCCGACAATGTAGAGTACAGAACAGCGTTGAATAATATGATAAGGACATCGCAGGCATACAGAACCGGTGCGTATAACCGTGGGTACAGCAATGCCAATGACGAATTATGCAGAATGCTGCAATGTTATTGTTGTGCCGACATGCTCTGCGATTGCATATAACAATGAAATACACCCCCTCAGTCGATTACTCTTTTGCATATTCTTTAGACTTGTCTCATAAAGATAGACAAATGAGTAATGAAAAGAGGGTTAATGATGAACAGGAGAAGAAATTCGGGATACGGTACTTCTGTCGGTAAAATCATTCTTATATTTATTGCAATATCGATCCTGGCAGTAGGAGCCGGCTATGGTTTTACCAAATATATAATCACACCGCGTTTTTCGGGGTCAGTAAAGGATGAACTCCCAAAGGAAACGAACCCTGCGGGGGAATTCAACGGTTCATCGATCATAATAGACCAACAGACCGTGAAATCGGCAGATCAGGATACACCTGACTCCGATACAGGAGGTACGCCCGGGACCCAACAACAGCAAAATCCGGAATCGAAAGCTTCGGGCGCCGTGTTATACAGCGTTCAATATGGCAGCTTCAGCGACAAATCAGGGGCGGAGGCCGCATCATCGGTACTGGCCTCCTCAAGCATAGCAACGGTCGTAGTAGAAAAAAACGGATCATATAAACTGATAGGCGCCCCCTTTGTTACAAAAGAAGAGGCAAGGAGCTCTCTTGAAAAGCATAAAGCTATCGGAGGAAACGATATATTTGTTACTGCCGTGGAGGTAAAAATGGAATGATACCCTTATCGACGATAATGAGACCGGAAAAAATAGAAGAATTTGTTGGACAAGACCATTTCATGTACGATGGTTCTCTCCTTTATAATGCAATAAAAAACAGAACCTTTGATTCCGCTATCTTTTTCGGCCCTTCGGGCACAGGGAAAACCACATTGGCAAGGTTAATAGCCGGAGAGATGGACTCTGATTTTTATGAGATCAATGCCTCGACAACGGGGATAAAAGAGCTTAAAGAGATTTTCGAAAATGCCAAGACTAAATTCTTTGGTATACAAAAGGAGAAGACTTATCTATATATCGACGAGTTCCATCGCTGGAACAAACTACAGCAGGACTCGTTGCTTAAGGCTTTGGAAGAGGGAATCGTCAGATTTATAGGGAGCACCACAGAAAACCCGTACTTTGCAGTCAACAACGCGGTTTTGAGTCGTGTAAGATCCATATATGAATTTAAAAAATTGAATACGGAAAACGTTGTCAAGATATTGATAAATGCGCTTGATAATAAAGAACGCGGATTAGGGAACCGCCGGATCAAATATGATAAAGATGCATTGTATGCGTTGGCTGACCTCTCCGCCGGAGATGCAAGGATCGCCCTGGACACGTTAGGTTTTATTTCTGACAACCTGAAGGCGGATTCGAAGATAGATTTGGCCATAGTGGGCGAGGCAATGCAAAGACAAACGACCTTCTATGACAAAAAAGAGGACAAATTCAACCTTCTTTCCGCATTGCAGAAGTCAATCAGGGGCAGTGACCCCGATGCTGCTGTTCACTACCTCGCCAGGTTGTTAGAGGGCGGTGCGGATATTATAATGATCGGGAGGAGATTGCTTGTTATTGCCAGCGAAGACATAGGCATGGCCTATCCCCAGGCAATTTCCATAGTAACTTCCTGTGTCCAGGCATCGCAGATGACAGGATTGCCGGAAGCGAGGATCAATCTGGCACAGGCAGTTATTTTACTGGCTTCCTGTCCCAAATCCAATTCGGTAATCACAGCTATTGATAGGGCTTCAAAGGATTTACAGACCAAAGACATAGATGACGTTCCTTTGCATTTAAAGGATAGCCATTACAGCGGCGCAATAAAAAGGGGAATAGGAATCGATTATAAGTATCCCCATGCTTTCGGGGGCTATGTCAAGCAGCAGTATTTGCCGGATAACCTCTATTATGATAAAGTCAGATATTATGAGCCTACAGAAAACGGCAAAGAAGGCGCCTTTAAAAAATTTGTGGAAAGTGTGAGGAGTTTACAGGATGAGGATTAAGGTGGCAGAGCACTCCGGCTTTTGCTTCGGGGTTCGGGAGGCCATCCGCAAGACGGAAAATCTGCTGGATAATGCAGATGCAGGAGAAAGCAGGATATATACCTGCGGACCATTGATCCACAACAGGATCGTGACCGATGAACTGTGCAGCCGGGGTTTGAATATTGCAGAAAATCTTTCAGATGTGGAGGAAGGTTCTACCATCATAATAAGATCCCACGGCGAACCGGAATCCTTTCATCAGGAAATTGGATCCCTGGGTTTTAAAGTGGTTGATGCAACATGTCCATATGTATCTAAAATCCACAGGATAGTCAAAGAAGCCCATTCCGGCGGGAGAAACATAGTGGTGGTAGGTGATGCACGTCATCCGGAAGTAAAGGGAATCGTAGGATGGGCTGACAATAACTGCGTGGTTATCAACAGCGTTGAAGAGGCTGAAAAAATTAACTTTGATAAAATAACTTTAGTTGCTCAGACTACTATTACGGGATCCCTGTGGGATAGCATTGCCGACTGTCTGATGAATAAAAAAGAAGATATTATCCCTATAAGAACGATTTGCAGCGCAACCGATGAAAGGCAAAAAAGTTGTGAGAAATTAGCCCTTGAATCGGATTTGATGATAATAATAGGTGACCGAAACAGTGCTAATTCTAAAAAACTTTATGAAATAGCACGGAATCACTGCAAAAAAACCTTTTTTGTAGAAAATAAAGATGATTTACCATTGAAACAAATCGAAATATGCGATAGAATAGGTGTTGCGGCAGGAGCGTCAACTCCTGAACGCATCATTAAGGAGGTTATTTCCACTATGAGTGAATCCATCACTGAGATGAAAGAAATGCTAAATGCAGATGCGGGTGACAACCCCGTAGTTGAAGAGACCGTTGTCGAGGCGTCGAATACGGAAGAAATTCCGGAAGTAGATACACCGGATGCAGAAGAGGCGTCGAATGCGGAAGAAGCACCAGAGGAAGAAGATGTCAAAGAAGAAGCTGTTGTGGCGGATGAAGCAACGACAGATGAAATCTCCGACGAAGAACCCAACCTGATGGTAGACTTTATGGACGAGATCGACAAACAGATGATTCTTCCCAACAGAGGGGAAATTGTCGACGGAGAGATCGTACACGTCACTAATCGGGAAATAGTAGTAAATCTCGGGTGCAAAAAAGATGGGATCATCCCAAAGGATGAGTTGATCCTCGAAGAAGGTCAGGAACTGACCGATTCGTATAAGGCAGGAGACAGCATCCAGGCGAAGGTCATCAAGACCGATGACGGAGAAGGAAACATCCTCCTATCCAAAAGAAAATTAGAGATCAACGAACATTGGGACGAAATCAATGAGGCCCTTGACAATAAAACAGTCGTTAGTGCGAAAGTCGTAAGGGAAGTCAAAGGCGGCGTGATTGCCGCTTACAAAGAAGTTTCCGGATTTATCCCCATGTCTCAGCTTTCAGACAGGTATGTTGAGAAAGCAGATGAGTTTATCGGCAAAGTATTGCCCGTTAAGGTAAGCCGTGTCGATCAGAAGAGAAACAAAGCCGTATTTTCTCACAAAGCTTATCTCTCTGAAGAAAAACAAAAGAGAATTCAGGAGATATGGAATGCCCTGAATGTAGGGGATATCGTGGAAGGCACAGTGATGCGCTTTACCGATTACGGTGCATTCGTAGATATCGGAGGTTTGGACGGACTGCTGCATATTTCAGAAATATCCTGGGGCAAACTCAAACACCCTCAGGAGGCTCTTAAGATCGGCGAAAGAATAGATGTAAAAATTCTTTCAATGAACAACGAAAAAGGCAAGATTTCTTTGGGGCTTAAACAAACCCAGCCCGAACCGTGGTCTGTTATCGATGAAAAATACAACACCGATCAGGTTATCACCGGCAACGTCGTTCAAATCAAAGAATATGGAGCATTTGTAGAATTGGAACCGGGGCTTGACGGCCTGGTGCACATTTCTGAAATCGCCCACAAGAGGGTCACAAACATTTCCGATGAACTGACTATCGGCCAGTCGGTACAGGCAAAAATCCTCGATATCGATAAGGAAAGAAGAAGAATAAGCCTGTCGATAAAAGAGACAGCAGAACCTTCTTTAATGGAAGATGAGAAATCGGAACCCAATGAAGAAAAGATCGAGGAAGTACAAAACATAGCCGAAGAGAAGGCACAGGACATTTCAGAGCCGGTCTCTGAAAAAACGGAAGAGGTTGCTGAGGAGGTCGAAACGAACCCAGAAGACTAATACCGTTAATAATGCAAACAGTTGCGGGGACGATACCTTAAAGCGGGTTTCGTCCCTTTAAATATGCGGATAAGTGAGGATCACATGGATAATATCGTTTTAATTGGCATGCCGGCATGCGGGAAAAGTACGGTAGGGGTGGTATTGGCCAAGACAATCGGGAAATCATTCCTGGACACCGATCTTATGATTCAGGAGATGGAAGGGGATATACTTCAGAACCTGGTAGATAACTGCGGTCATGACAGGTTTATAGAGATCGAAGAAAATGCCATAGGGACAGTGCGTGCGAAGAACACAGTGATTGCAACCGGCGGCAGCGTAGTGTACAGTCACAAGTCAATGGCTCACTTACAGAATATCGGAACTATAGTATACATAAAATTGTCTTATGAAACCATAGATGAAAGACTGCATAACATCAGCACCAGAGGTATAGCAATCAAAGACGGCGAAACTTTAAAGGATCTGTACAATAATAGGGTTCCATTGTACGAACGCTATGCCAATATAACCATTGATGGAGAAAACCTGACCGTAGAACAGGTAGTTGAAAAAATTATCGGGATGACTCGGAGATAAGTTCTTCTGCATTTTTCAGAACCGTGTCTGTTATGTGAAGTCCGCCCAGCAATCGTGCAACCTCATAAATCTTTTCCTCGTGACTTAAGGGTTTTATGGTAGTTACAGTCCTGTCGTTCGATTCATCTTTCACAATTTTATAATGATGATCGGAAAAGGCGGCTATCTGAGGCAGATGCGTAATGCATACCACTTGATGCGAAGCGGCAATTTGTCTCATTTTTCTCCCTACGATGCTGGCCGTCACTCCGCTGATACCACTGTCGATTTCATCGAAAATCAATGTCGGTATGTTATCATATCCACCCAGGATAGATTTGAAAGCCAGCATTATCCTTGAAATCTCTCCACCGGATGCAATCTTATTCAGCGGCTTTGGTTCCTCGCCTTTGTTTGTTACAATGAGAAACTCAACACGATCTGTTCCCGAAGCAGTATATCTGATATCATCTTTATTTGCAGCAGGCGAAATCGATACTGTCAAACGCGTGTCTTTGAAGTTTAACGCCTTAAGTTCATTTTCTATATCCTTTTCCATCCGGCGCGCCGCCGATGTTCTAAGTACTGTCAATTTTGAACAGGCGCTCTTTAGTTGTGATTCGCACAGTGTCAATTCTTTTGTTAAGGCATCTAACTGTGAATCCATATCAAAGATACGGGATAATTTCTCTTCCAGCTTTTCTTTATAAACCAAAACCTTCTCTATACTGCCACCGTATTTCTTTTTTAAGCGGTCCAGAATATCGATACGTTCAATGGTCTCGTCTATTGCATCCTGCGAAAAAAATATATAATCTTTCGCATTGCGAATATCCGCCTGCAAATCATCGAGCTTATAGAAACAATCAGAAATCCCTTCCGAAAAATCGGCATATTCTTTAGAAAAAGTCTTGACACCGTCCAGCAAGCCCATGCTTTTGGACAGGTTGTCTTTGGCGGAGGACATGCTGTCGTAAAGCAAATCATAGACCTGAGTGAATGTTGAATGCAGAAACTCGCCATTTTGCAGCATCAACAACTGTTCAGCCAATTCATCATCCTCACCCGAAACAGGTTTTGCCTGAAGAATTTCAGCCAGTTCATATTCCATAAAATCGCGATTTCGCAAGCTTTCCGCCTGCGCATCAACAATGTTCTTTACCTCGGACTGCAAATTTGAATATTTGTCGTAGAGTTGCGCTACGGATAGCTTTAAAGGCTCAATAGAATCATGATCGTAATTATCAAGCAGTAAAATATGTGAATCCGGATCCAAAAGCGACTGATGGTCGTATTGACCATGGATATCGGCTAATTTTCTGCAAAGATTGCTGAGGAAAGAAACAGAAACCAAAGTCCCGTTGACACGGCACAGGCTTTTGCCCCCGGTCTGGATTTCCCGCAGTATGTAAAGGCTTTTACCATCGTTCAGTCCGTTTTCTTCCAGTAATGAAAGCAAGGCGGGGTTT
>CAYYHH010000050.1:0-2219 GCA_964471645.1 uncultured Oscillospiraceae bacterium | reverse complement strand
CGCCGTCAGTTCGATTGTGGCTTTTTCTTTTCCGGTTCTTACGAAGGTGGTATCGGCTCTGCCGCCGAGACCCATGCTTATAGCTTCGACAATAATAGATTTGCCTGCCCCGGTTTCACCGGTAAGAATGTGGAGCCCCTTATGAAAATCAAGGCTAATATTGTCGATGATAGCAAAATCTCTTATTGAGATGTGAGTCAGCATAAGTATACCTCGATTGCATGGTAATCATTTCAGTATATCGTTGAATCGTTTTACCAGTTCGGGGACATTGTCGGGATGATCTATGACGAGCAAAAGGGTATTGTCCCCGGCAACAGATCCCACAACATGGGTCATATTCATAGTATCGATAGCCTCACCCGCCGCATTGGCACAACCGGAAAGTGTTTTGACCACGATGATATTGCCTGAAGAATTAACAGCCTTTATGGTTTCTTTGAAAATCGTTACGAAACGCTCAGAAGGAGGCTGCTCGGCAGCAGATCCCACCGAGTATTTATATCGGCCCGACGGGGTCAGTGTTTTAATAAGTTGAAGCTCCTTGATGTCCCGAGACACAGTAGCCTGTGTTGCCTGATAACCGGCTTTCTTCAATAGATCTACCAGTTTGTCCTGGGTCTCTACTTCATGAGAATTAACAATATCCAATATCTTGTTTTGTCTTGCGTATCTCATGATATCCTCCATTCGTTGCAACAATATCTTATACCGGACCTGAATATTTATACGATAGATTTCAATTTGTTTACATTATAGCACAGGTAACTTGGATAGAAAAGGTTATTATGTTATAATCATTTTTGAATTCATACTGCTGTTTTATGGACGGATACTGGTGTAAACTATGAGGATAATGGGAATAGATCCCGGTTTTGCAATACTCGGTTACGGCATTGTCGATATGGCCGGAAATCGTTTCACTGCTAAAGGGTATGGCGCAGTTACAACTGACAAAACTATGGATATGCCTGATCGTTTAAAGCATATTTACTGCAGACTGATGGATATAATAGACGAGTTCCAACCGGACGTCGCAGCCATAGAGGAATTGTTTTTCAATAAAAATACGAAAACGGCCCTTTCTGTGGGACAGGCCAGGGGGGTAGCCATCCTGGCATGTGCAAACTCAGGCCTGGAAATTTATGAATATACACCATTGCAGATCAAGCAAGGACTTATCGGTTATGGCCGCGCCGAAAAGGAACAGGTGCAATTTATGGTCAAAACCATACTTAAGTTGTCTGAAATACCCAAACCCGATGATACAGCAGATGCCTTGGCTGCGGCTATTTGCCATGGGCATTCTTCAGGTTATCAAATACGCATGGGCAAGGGCATTAAACGGCAGTTTTAAACAGGGAGCAGTTATATGATTCATTATTTACGCGGCGTAATAACTATGAGCTTCGACGGCGGGATCGTGGTTGAAACAGGGGGAGTCGGCTATAGGGTATATGTTCCGGACAATTCTCCTCTTTACTTGGGAAAAGGAAAAGAAGCTGTAACAGTATACACTGTCATGATCGTTCGAGAAGATGATATGAGCCTTTACGGTTTCCATAACAGTGATTCGCTGAATCTTTTTCAGATGCTCAGGACTGTAAACGGGATCGGTGCCAAGGTGGCTTTGTCAATACTGTCATCTATACCGGTTGATCAGGTTAAAAAGGCTATTGTTTTTGAAGATGCCAATGCTCTGACCAAAGCCATAGGAGTAGGGAAGAAAACAGCCCAGCGAATAGTTTTGGAACTAAAGGATAAGGTTGGTGTGCAGGACGATTTATCTGCCCTTTCCGACGGTGCTATACAGGATGGTGGCAGAGCCGAAGCCGTCAATGCGCTTATTGGTCTTGGTTACAGCAGGAGCGAGGCCATAAGTTCCGTCGGTGCCGTAAGTGCCGAAGGACTTACTACGGAAGAATATATCAGGCTCGCTTTAAAACAACCGGGGAAATAGGAGACAAATGATGGACTATGAAGACAGGATTGTAGAAACAGGACTAAAAAACGATGAAGAAGAATTGGAACTGACCCTGAGACCAAAGCGCTTCGAGGAATATATAGGCCAGAAAGGTGTTACCGATAACCTTAAAATATATATAGAAGCGGCGAAAATGCGGAATGAGCCTCTGGATCATGTGCTGTTTTATGGTCCTCCGGGCCTTGGAAAAACTACACTGGCGGGAATAATAGCCAATGAACTTGGCGTGGATCTC
>CAYYHH010000049.1:2800-8777 GCA_964471645.1 uncultured Oscillospiraceae bacterium | reverse complement strand
GCGTTGTCGCTGTTAAATTTGCTTTATGCCTACGGGGTAGCCAATCCTATGGCTGCAATAGAAAATTTAACAGCGACAACGCTGAGAAATATAATAGGTGACTTGGAACTGGATCAAACGTTGACCAGCAGGGAGCATATTAATACAAAGATAAGAATGATATTGGATGAAGCTACGGATCCCTGGGGGATCAAAATTAACAGGGTTGAAGTAAAGAATATCATTCCGCCAAAGGATATCCAAACTGCAATGGAAAAGCAGATGAGGGCAGAGCGTGAGCGAAGAGAGGCAATTCTCAGGGCAGAAGGCGAGAAGAAGTCGGCAATACTCATTGCGGAAGGGAAAAAAGAGGCGGTTATACTTGAGGCCGAAGCTGACAAAGAGGCGGCTATACGCACTGCAGAGGGCCAATCATCGGCCATACGCATGGTGCAGCAGGCCAATGCTGACAGTATACGCATGCTTGTTGAATCGGGACCCACCAAGGAAATAATAGCAATTAAGAGTTTAGAGTCCTTTATGAAGGCCGCAGACGGCCAAGCAACCAAAATAATAATCCCGTCGGAAATAGCTAGTTTAGCCGGATTGGCCACCTCCTTGAAGGAATTTATGAAGGAGGATGGGGCCGACAATTGAAGCTTGAGGAAGAAGAAGTTTGAAAGCATTACTTGAAAGCAGCATTAACTGGAACAATATAAAAAAAAGACCTAAAGAAAACTATATGTATTACGTAAGGCAGGCCGCCATTGAAAAGGGAACCAACACCCTTACTTTGGAGGTCGGTCTTAATTTTTTGCCTGCTGACGGCGACGTTGATAAATTAAAGATCATACTGGGCACGGAGCTTCCGCAGGTTGCAAATGTTGACGTAAAGTTATGTTATTCTGAGGTTCTGCCGGCGAAGGCCGAAGTAATCCGGGCGGTGACGGAGGACAGCCCCGAAAGCAATGGGAACAACGGGTATTTTTCTCAGCAAAAGGCCCAAAACGGCCGAAAAAGGAATTATACCGCCAGGGATAACCCTATAGTGGGCAACCAGGTCATGGGAAAACCTATCGCAGATCCGATAACCGCTATAGGGGACACTCACTTCGGAATGGGTCCGGTGGCTGTGGAAGGACAAATTTTTCGAAAAGAATCAAGAAACTTAAAAAATGGGAAGCAGCTCATAAGTTATTTGATTACAGATTTCACTGATTCAACTTGCATCAAGGCTTTCGTAAGCGACAAAAAATGGGAAGAGATGGACGGCTTTTTAGATGTGGGTGACAGCATAAGGGTAAGGGGCAATGTGGAGTTTGACAGCTTCGAAGAAGCCGATGTGATCATTGCCAAAGATTTAGTAAAAACGGATACCGTACAATCTACTGATGCAGCTATAAATAAAAGGGTTGAGCTCCATGCTCATACTAAAATGAGCGCTATGGACGGGCTTGCCGATGTGCAGGATCTCATCTCGACGGCGGCGGCCTACGGACATAAAGCAGTAGCCATTACCGATCACGGTGTTGTGCAATCCTTTCCTGATGCCGCAAAATATGTAAAAAGCGAAAAGCTTGATTTAAAGCTTATATATGGCCTGGAAGGCTATCTTGTAGATGACGAACAATTCCAGGATGGGGAATTTGACTATAAAACTGCCGCCAGCTATCATATCATCCTGTTGGCTCGTACCCAGAAGGGAATTGAGAATCTGTACAGACTCGTATCAATATCCCATTTGGAATATTTTTACAGGAAACCGAGGATACCGAAATCTGTTTTGCGCGCGCATAAAGAGGGGATAATCGTCGGCTCGGCTTGCGAAGCCGGAGAGGTTTTCAGCAGCGTCCTGAGGGGAGCGGATGACGAAGAAATGGAAAAGATAATCGATATTTATGATTATCTGGAAATCCAGCCTCTGATCAACAATCGTTTTTTGGTGGAATATAAAAAGGTAGACGACGAGAATCAGCTGAAAGAACTGAATCGCAGTATAATCCGGCTGGGTGAAAAATTCAATAAACCGGTAGTAGCTACCTGTGATGTTCATTACATAAAGGAACGCGAAGCGTTATACAGGCGGATACTGATGGCCGGTCAGGGATACAAGGATGCAGAAAACGGCGAGGGTCTTTATTTCAGGACGACGGAAGAAATGCTCAATGAATTCTCATATCTGGGCGAAGATGCAGCTTTAAAAGTTGTTGTTGAAAACCCGAATCGAATAGCGGATTCAATTGAAAAAGTTGCCCCGGTCCCGGATGACAGTTTCCGCCCCGAAATACCAAATGCCGATGAAAGGTTGCGGGAAACCTGCATGGAGAGAGCCACGAATATCTATGGGGACCCCTTGCCTCCGGAAGTTGGGAAACGTCTGGAGAAGGAATTGAACTCCATAATAGGAAACGGCTATGCAGTACTTTATATCTCGTCGGAGATGCTTGTAAAAGACTCGCTTTCCGCAGGTTATATCGTCGGCTCCAGGGGGTCGGTGGGTTCATCGTTTGCTGCAACGATGGCGGGGATCACGGAAGTGAACCCCTTGCCTCCGCATTATATTTGTCCGAACCCAAAATGCAGGGAATCGGAGTTTATAATGAACAATGAATACGATTGCGGGGTAGATCTGCCTGACAAAATGTGTCCGAATTGTGGAGAGAAATTTAGTAAGGACGGATTCAACATTCCCTTTGAAACTTTTTTGGGGTTTGAGGGTGACAAAGAACCCGATATAGATCTGAACTTCGCAGGAGAATTTCAGGCGAGGGCTCACAAATATGTCGAGGAAATATTTGGCGAGGAAAATGTATTCAGAGCCGGGACTATAAGCAAAGTTGCGGCGAAAACCGCATACGGTTTTGTTCGCAAGTATTACGAGGGTAAGCAACAAAAAGTAAGCAAGTGGGAGACAGAAAGATTAACGATTCAATGCACCGGGGTCAGAAGAACGACCGGCCAGCATCCCGGGGGTATCATTATTTTGCCCCAGGGTCATGAAATTTACGAGTTCTGCCCCATCCAAAGGCCGGCAAATGATGTGAATTCAGGTGTAATAACCACACATTATGACTATCACTCTATCGACAAAAACCTCTTGAAGCTGGATATTTTGGGCCACGATGTTCCGTCAATGCTGCGGATGTTATTGGATCATACGGGTCTGGATCCGCTGGGAATTCCCCTTAAAGATGAGAAGGTTGACGGAATATTTAACGGCACGAAGAATCTGGATATAAAGATGGAAAATTATCCCCTGACCCATGGGACCTATGGTATACCGGAGTTCGGCACTTATTTTGTCCGACAAATGCTGGACGATGTCAAACCAAAATATTTTTCGGACCTTATACGCATTTCAGGATTATCTCATGGAACCGACGTCTGGATAAACAATGCGCAGAATGTAATAAGGGACAAGCAAGCTGCCTTTCGGGATGTAATATGTACGAGGGACGACATCATGAACGGCCTTATTGCAAAGGGGCTGTCGGCTAAGACCGCTTTTAAAATCATGGAGAAGGTCAGAAAGGGAAAAGGTATTACCGAGGAAGAAGCAAAGGATATGGAAGAGCATAATGTCCCCCTATGGTATATAGAATCATGCAGAAAGATAGGATATATGTTTCCAAAAGCTCATGCTGTGGCCTACGTGATCATGTCCTATCGCATAGCTTATTACAAAGTGTATTATCCATTGGCTTTTTATGCTACATTTTTTACCATTAAAGCGGCGGATTTCAATGCTGAAACAGTTTTAGGCGGAGCAAACAGGGTGTGGGCAAGAATAAATGAGATTGCAGAAAAAGGGAAATTTGCATCTCAAAAAGAAATGGATGAATTGACAGTTCTGGAAGTGGCATATGAAATGTATGCCAGGGGATACGCATTTGATGGGGTCGATCTGACCAGATCAAGAGCAATAAAGTTTATTGTGGATCGGGATAGGGTGCTTCTTCCTTTCAGGGCAGTTGCCGGAGTGGGTGAAACGGCTGCTTTCAATCTGGCTGATGCTGTGGAGCATGGACAATTTTTATCAGTTGATGATTTGCAGGAGAAAGCGAAGTTGAATAAGACCGTGATTGAGGCCTTACAAAATATGGGCGTTTTAAAAGATCTGCCGGAATCAAACCAGATAACCTTATTTTAATTCCTACGTAGCAATGGAGGGGATTATGAGCTCCAACGATCCATATCGCAAGTTCTTTGAAAATGAGATCCACATTCATTACGAATATTTGTTCAAATTTCTGATAACGGTGACAAGTGACAGTTCCCTGGCGGGGGATATAACGCAGGATACGATGGCAGCGGCTTGGGCAAATATCCAACGTGTATACAGATATTCCAATATAAAAAGAGCCCTTTTGGCAATCGCACGAAATAAGCTTTGCGATCACTACCGGAAAAATAATTCTTATGACAAAATTATGTTGCTGGCCAAAGTTATCGATATGCCCTTTGTAGTAGAAGATAATCTGTTCCATATTTTAAAAGATGAAGAAAGGCGGACAATTTTAAAAGCGATTGAAAATCTTAAGGAGCCATACATGCAGGTAATACTGCTTCGTTATTATTATAATCAATCCTTTCGAAATGTGGCTAAGCTCATGAACGCCAATTACAATACGATCCTTTCCCGCCACAGAAGGGCCCTATGTGAGCTAAAAAGGGTCCTTAGAAAAGAAGGGTCATAAACCCCGCTGTCGTACGTATACTTCAAGGGGGGGTGTATTTATGGATATTATTGTAGGCGGTTACATGTATCCGTTTGTTGAACAGCAGGTACTCGATTTGACCTTACCGAATTTGTCGATACTTGCTATTTTCACATACGGAATAACAGCAGAAGGGGAGCTGGTTCAGCTTAACGATGAGGCCCTGATACAGGCTGCAAATGCAAATGGGGTAATTCCCTTAATGGTCCTGGCAGCTATGAGCGAGGACGGAAAATTCGACAGCCAGCTGGCCAATACGGTTTTGAACAGCCCTGAGGCAAGGAGTCGGCTGATTGAAAATATTTTAGATAACATTAAAACTAAAGGATTAGGCGGAATCGATTTTGATTTTGAATTTATTTTTGCCGAGGACAGGGAGGCTTATGCTTCTTTCGTGGATCAGACCAGGCAACGGCTTAATTCTGAGGGTTATATGGTAACTGTGGCTTTGGCTCCGAAAACCTATGCCGATCAGCCGGGACTTCTCTATGAGGGGCATGACTATGCACTATTGGGCGCGGCCACAAACCTGGCATTGCTTATGACATATGAATGGGGATATATGTTTGGTCCGCCAATGGCAGTCGCCCCTGTCAATCAGGTGAGAAGGGTTTTGGACTTTGGGATTACCCAGATGCCCCCTTCAAAAATACTCATGGGCATCCCAAATTACGGCTATGATTGGACACTGCCATTTGTTGAAAACATATCTATGGCTGAAAAAATATCTAACACCGAGGCGGCAGAAAGAGCCCAAAGGGTCGGTGCACAAATACAATATGACCAGTTGGCGGAAAGTCCGTTTTATAGGTATGTTGATGATATGGGCAGGGAGCACGAGGTATGGTTTGAAAATGAAGCCAGCATTCGGGCGAAGCTGAACCTGGTCGCAGAGTATGGATTGGGGGGAGTCAGCTACTGGAATCTGATGGATTACTTTCCGGAGAATTGGGAAATACTGCTGTCAATGTATGGAGTCAGAAAGCTGAACAGTCCTTCCGACGTATTCTAAGATTCGTCTTTTGGCTTGTCTACTTTGATAGCCCCGACGGTGATCGCTCCTACAGCAACAATCTTTCCTAGGGTTTTAGCACCGTTTAAGACTTTTTTTATGTCTTTTTCCCGGGCACCTTTTACGATATCACCGCTATTATTTATAATGAGCCTGGCATTGTTTACATAGTTCCCCACGATTCTTCTGCCTGCGGACTTCATGTCATCCTTGCCTTGACGCACGTGGACGGTGTTTTTACGCAATCCGCCGACCATAACGTCGGCCG
>CAYYHH010000049.1:0-2790 GCA_964471645.1 uncultured Oscillospiraceae bacterium | reverse complement strand
CCACTTGTCAATTGACCGGCAATTGAGCCTGTAAGTATAGTTGAATCGATTATACTCTCGCCCAATTCGCCTACAAATTTATTTTTGGCCACGTGACCGGCAATTGAGATTGCGCCGCCTATAATGCCGCCTACAACAGCCCCGCCTATAATTCCTGTTTTTTTGATCATATCCATCAGAATTCTCCTTCATAGCTGTTGATATAAGGTTTAAGTGTCCATTCTAAAGGAAAGATCAGACTTTCCTTTGATTCTTAACCGGTCAAAATATCGGTTTTCCAAGGGTATCCATTCTTCGGTGAATCGTTTAAACATAATGGGACCATTGCGAGCTAATATGCGACGGTTTTGTTCATCGCCGCCGATATAAAGAAATATTTTAAGATCATAGTATCCGATCAGGTCAGGGTGCATGCTGTAAACACCCTCGATTATGTTTATCTCTTTGGGGGTGACCTTAATAAAATCACTTAGTGACTGCTTTTTGCAATCAAATCTTCTATAGAAAAAACTTCTGCCTCCTTTTATACCCTCGAGGATCTCATGTCTGAAGCGCTCCCTGTCTACGTTGCCTCCTGCCTCTTCAAGCCTCTCTGTTGTCTTCTTTGCACAAGGGAGATAGTAATCATCCATATGGAACAGATTGCATTCATATTTCTCTGCAATTTGTGCAGCAAGGGTAGATTTGCCGGATGCGGAGTTCCCGTCTATCGCAACAACTATAGGCTCGGATGATAGCAACAAACGATCTATATGTATGCATATTTCATTCAATATATTAGGCTTCATATCTTTTGGTGCGATACCTTTCCGCTGCTATTACCATAATAGGGATCAGTATAAGCTGAATTATAATACCCGGAATTGCATTTAAAAATGCACCTGCCAGGAATAATTTCATAGTGAATGTTGATCCGCTCAACCCGAATATAAAATAGCTGGCGATACCCCATGCGATCCGACCGCTTATCATAGATATGATTAAGGCAAAATAGATGGATATTTTTTTACGGCCCCACCGAGAATATATCAGGCCGGACACCAGACCGTAGACTGCCAGTTCAAAGGCCATTGCCGACGCTATTGGAATGGGAGGCATGGTGAAAAGAGTGCTGCGCAACAGCGGTGTTATAAATCCGACAGAAAGGCCCAGGCGAGGGCCGCAGAGAAACCCGCACAACAGTACAGGGAGGTGCATCGGAAGCAACTTGTTGCCCAATTCGGGTATTTGCATCGTCAGTAAGGGTAAAATCAGTCCAAGGGCCAGGAACAGGCCGGCTAAAACTGAGTTTTCAGTTTTAGTTGTTTGGTGTGAAGGTGTTGAACTGTATTTCATAATACTTGATCTCCTAAAAAAAAACCACTGAAGGACAGCCTTGATGGGTGGCTGTACCTTCGTGGTATTAAAAGCGTTTGCCTGCTGTCCCTAAAGTCTTTATTCTTCTTCTACTACAACAGTTTCTACGGTTTCAGAATCATCATCTTCCGTCTCCGCTTGCTGGTGGATCTTTGCTTCACTGACAGAGACTACAAGCTGCGTATCATCTAATTCCGGAGTAATACCCTCTGTGAACTTAATATCGCTTATGAAAATGTTGTCACCGGCATCCAGATCCTTGACGTCGATTTCAATGAAATTGGGGACATCCTGCGGCAGACCTTTTACAGGAATAATATCCCGCTGAATCTGCAACAGTAATCTTCTGGATTCAAAGAGCTCATCGCCGACGACTCTTACCGGCACGTTGGCCTTGGTCTCCTCCGAAAGGGATATGCTATGAAAATCCACATGCATTAAATCCTGGTGCACATGTGTGAACTGAATATCCTTTACCATAACATTATACTTTTTATCCTCATCGAGCACAAGCTGAAATACAGCGGAACGCCCGTATTGTGAGATGCTTTTGCGCAGCTCATCCTTGCGAATGGCTACGGCTATGGAATCCATACCTTTACCATAAATATTGCCCGGAAGCCAGCCTGATTTACGCAGCCGGTTATTGGCCTGGGTACTGGTATCGGTACGGGTTTCAACCTGTAATGTTCCTGTTTTATTCATACTTCCAACCTCCTCTTGCATATATGCAATTTGTCCATATATCTATTTGTATATACAGTTTAACAGAAAATTATATATAAAACAAGACAGAGCAACTTCGGTCGTGTTTGATACCCGGTACCGGGCAGGTACAGGATCAGGAATTCACCAGATCCCCATAACATGCTGCATTGCCAAACTGACGGCAGCAATCCCGACCCAGCAGCAAAAACCCATAAACAGAGGTTTTATTCCACTTTTCACGAGTTTTACCACATTTGTGTTGAGACCTATCGCAGCCATGGCCATTACGATAAAGAATTTACTGAGTTCTTTAAAGGGTGAGAAGACCCCAGCGGGTACGCCCCAAGAAATGCTCAAAGTGGTTATTATAGAAGCCGCTACAAAATAAATGGAAAGATTTTCGAAATTCTTACTTTTTCGCTGTCACCTCTGCGATTCTTTTTTACCCGGTATAAAGCCAAGGCCAAAGTAATTGGAATGATAGCCAAAGTTCGGGTGAGTTTAACTACAGCAGCCGTGCCTAAGGTATATGAACCATGTATAGCATCCCAAGAAGCAGCAGCGGCCGTTACTGAAGAAGTATCGTTTACGGCAGTTCCCGCAAATAGTCCAAACCCGTAATCCGAAAGTCCCAATAAGCCACCGAGGGCAGGAAAAATTAAAGCAGCAATAATATTAAAGAAAAATATGACTGAAATAGATTGGGCAAACTCCTCGTCGTCAGCC
>CAYYHH010000048.1:0-8821 GCA_964471645.1 uncultured Oscillospiraceae bacterium | reverse complement strand
CACCGCAACTTCCGTCATTGCCTCCGCTTCGATGTCACCGCTTTTCTGAACGTCATCAACGGATTTGGCCTCTTCAATGGGGAGGGGATGTTTTCTTGGCCGTCCTCTTTTCTTTGGGACCTCTGCCCGGCCTTCGGCTTTTTCCGATGCCGATGATTTCGGCGTGCTGTCCGGAGGTGCCGCACTTTGAGCATTCTCCCCGCTGGTGATCAATGCGCTCAATAATTCTGCTTTTTTCAGACTTTGATAACCTTTGATTCCAAATGCCTTGGCTATCTCACGCAATTCAACCACTTTTTTTGTTTTTAGGATGTCCTCATCCATACGGCTCATACCTGACATTGTCCTTTTTCTCCTCGTTAAATTAAGCTAAACACGATTAATAAGATTGATATATTATAATGATAATATAAATTTAATTGTTGCCTATGCATCCAATATGGGAATTTTATTCTATGAATTTAATTATTATTTGCGAGTTCTGCGATTCTAACGCCCTTTGAAACGATAATAACGGACCTGCCCTCCCCGGCCCTGTAGATCTTCCTCTTCTGTAAAATAGTATATGCTAATTCTCCGTTAATTACAATCTGAATACTTATTTAAATAAGAAAGATTTCGATATTTTACTGTTCAGGTCCAATCGAAGTGCCGTCGGATTCCTGCTCCGGTTCGATGGAATATATTTTAGTGATCACGTCAAAGATGCCTTCGCTGTCCGGGTAAACATAATAGGGTGCTTCGCTTTGAAGCGTGTTTGGCATCAGATAGGTATCTATCGAATCGGATTTTACACCCAACCCTTTTGTGACGATATTGGTGGCTGTGCCCAAATCAATATCCGATTCCACATTTTTTAATACCACCTTAGTGATTTTAAGCAAATCAAAACCGAGCATCTGTTTAAATGCTGATTTCATGAATTCTTGCTGTGCCTTAACCCTGCCAATGTCGCCCTCTGTGTAGCCGGATCTGTATCTTAAAAATTGCACTGAATGTTCACCGTCCAATAGCTGATCCCCCGGGGGGATATCGATATACAGCGGGGGTTTATCGGTCACATCCCTATATTTCATGTGAAAGGGTATATGCATGGGAACACCCCCCATAGCCGTAACTATTTCTTTAATCCCGTCATAATCAACCAAGGCATAAAAATGGAGAGGCATACCTAAGAGGATCTCACTGACGGCAACGGCTGTTTCCAGGGGTTCTTTTGTGTTTTGATATATTGCGTTTATTTTTAAAGCTCCCGGATTCCGGTAGCCGGCACGATAATAGTAGGTATCCCTCGGTATCGATATCAGATCGACATGTTTGGCATCGTAATCGAAGCTGACGACCATGATGGTATCGGCAAGATTTTGATTGCAGCCCATAAGTAAAACATTAACCCGGCTTTTATCCTGAAAGGCCTCGAAAAATATGCTGTCCTCTCCCACCAAAACGGGCATATCGTTCATGAGGTTTGTCTCAGTTTCCCCAAATATGGGGCTTTCCTTAACTTCCTTAACGGCGGCATTTAATCCCAGAATACCTCCCACTCCAAGTACGAAGGTTACCAAAAAGTACAATATAAATACCAAAATATTATTTTTGTTTATAGGGGTAGTGTGTTTTAACGCTGTTGCCATCGAAGGTCGGTTCCTTTGCTATACTTGACAAAAATTCGATACTGAATATGATCTTGACATTTTTTAATTCTATACTACTTGCCTGAAAAAGAAAAGTATTTATTAAGAATTCTCTTCTATATGATCTGAATCGCTGTCAATAGAGTAGATCTCCATCAGCATTTCCTTTATTTCGCTCTCATCGACCCACCAATAAGACGCCTTGTTTTTGGTGCCGGGAGTACCGGGAGTCAGCCATGTCGTGATATCATCACCGGTAAGGCCTATAGCTTTGCCCGCGATCTTTGTAGCCATTGATAGCGTAAGGTCGGATTCTATGTTTCTGATGACTGTTCTGGCTACCTTCGGGAATCCGAAGCCGATAGACTCCCGGAATGCGGATTTCATAAACTCCTGCTGAGCCCTGACCCTGCCTATATCCCCATCAGGATAATCGGGATAGCCCTTGCTCCCCTTTCTGAAGCGCAAGAACTGTTGGACATTGCTGCTGTCCAAAACGATCGGCCCTTTCGGAATGTCGATATAAAGCGGCGGTTTGTCGGTAGGATCGACGTAATGCATATGAAAAGGAATATCCATAGGGACGCCGCCGATAGAATCAACAATCTTGCCTATTCCATCATAGCTGACAACGGCATAATAATGTATCGGCATTCCCATGAGTATATCGCTGACTGCTTTGGCAGTCCCTGCCGCAGTACCTTTTCTATAGATAGCGTTTATCTTATACGTTGCCGCCGTTGAGGCTTCTTTACGGTCATAGTACGTGTCACGAGGTATGGATATTACATCCACCCGTTGATTTTTCATATCGTAGCTTCCAAGCATAATCGTATCCGACAGCCCGTCATTGATGCCAAGCAAGAGAATATTGACTCGCTGAGAATCTTGAAATGCGTCGAAAAAAGGACTCTTTGGATCAACGATTACAGACATCTCATCCATAAGATTTTCTGTTCCCTGGAAAACTCTGACTCCTCCCAGCCGATCCAAAGAATATGATAAAGGCACAAGGATTATCGTAAATATTGTCAACCACATAATAAAGTATTTCAAAAATGTTTTCATAATTTCCCCTGTAATATAAGACGATATCCCCGGCAGGTTGTTCCATAATGTCAATGGGCAAATCTGTCAAAACATGGTTATCGGTGCTAAAGCTACGGTGCGACGTCCAGGCTAAAATAGGACAAGGTGAAGCACCTTGTCCCACAAGAAGATATTTTAATAAATTTTGTTGCTTAATGCAAGGTTTATTTGCTGTAATCGAAGAAACCTACACCGGTTTTACGACCCAATTTGCCTCCGCGCACCATTTTCTTCAGAAGCGGATGCGGTCTGTACTTGGTATCGCCAAACTCAGAATACAGAACCTCCATAATGGCCAAACAGACGTCCAGACCCACAAGATCGCCTAATGCAAGGGGACCCATGGGATGGTTGGCCCCAAGCTTCATCGCTTCGTCGATATCTTCGGCTTTTGCAACCCCGTCTGCAAGAATGCCGATAGCCTCATTGATCATGGGAATGAGGATCCTGTTTACCACAAAGCCCGGCGCCTCCTCAACCTCAACGGGAGTCTTGCCCAGGGCCGCTGTCAGCTCCAGAATAGTTTGCTTGGTTTCTTCCGAAGTGGCCAGACCTTTGATTATTTCAACCAGCTTCATCATAGGAACCGGGTTGAAAAAATGCATGCCTATGATTTTATCCGGTCTGCCGGTCGCGGCGGCAATTTCAGTAATAGATAAGGATGATGTATTTGTTGCGATGATAGTTTCCGGCTTACACAACTCATCTAATTCGGCAAACAAAGCCTTTTTGGATTCCATCTCTTCGGTGGCGGCTTCGATTACCAGATCTGCATCCTTAATAATTTCTATATCTGTGGATCCTTGGATCCGGCCCATGATGCTGGCCTTTTCCTCTTCGGTGATTTTCTCCTTTGTGACCAATCTGCCCAGATTCTTTTCGACAGTAGCGATTCCTTTATCTACCGAAGTCTGTCTTCTTGCTCTAAGAACTACCTCAAATCCGTTCTGCGCCAATACCTGAATTATGCCTGCGCCCATGGTACCGGTGCCTAATACACCTATTTTCTTCATCATTAATCCTCCCTCAAAAGTTTTATCCCTGACAGCTTATAGCTTTTCGTGAACTATTATACAGCATACCTGATTTATTTACTATATCCTATTTGTTTTTGAATTCCGGCTTGCGTTTTTCCAAAAACGCCCCCATACCTTCTTTTTGATCCGCTGTTTCAAAACACTTCCCAAAAAGTCGTGCTTCGACCTCTATGGCTTGATCCATATCGCTGCATTCCATTCCCACGGTTATGGCTTCTTTGGAATATGCAACAGCAATGGGAGCATTCTTGATAATTTTAGCTGCCAAGGTCAGGGCCTCGTCCATTAAATTATCCTGGGGTACGACTTTGCTTACCAGCCCAATGGAAGCAGCCTCGCCGGCGCTTATGATCTCTGCTGTCAATATCAGCTCCATCGCCTTGGATTTTCCGACTATTCTGGGCAATCTTTGCGTCCCGGAATATCCGGGGGTAATTCCCAACCCTACTTCCGGCTGTCCAAACTTGGCCTTTTCTCCCGCTATGCGAATATCACATGCCATGGCCAGCTCGCAGCCACCGCCGAGCGCAAACCCATTTACTGCTGCGATGACAGGTTTTTTCAGCGTTTCGATCTTCCTGAATACCCGCTGCCCCAAACGACCCCATTCATACCCGCCTTTCTCATCAAGGGGATACATACCTGCGATATCAGCTCCTGCAACAAATGCCCTTCCTTCTCCTGTTATAATTATTACCCTGATGTCCGGATCCCCCGCAGCATTATCTACTGCAGCATCCAATTCTGTCAATACTTGCTCGTTCAAAGCGTTCATTGCCTCGGGCCGATTGATTTTGATCAAACCGACAGCATCTGTTTTCTCCAATAGTACAATAGCCATATCAAATCTTCCTTTCTCATAATTCTTACAAAGACGTCCTATCCTTCTTCTCCAGTGCCTTGCGCATCTCGGATTTATAATCCTCCACTCCCGGCTGATCGAAGGGGTTGACCCCCGAAAGATAGCCCGATAAAGCACAGGCCCTTTCGAAAAAATACACCATCTGGCCAAAATGATATGACGTGAGAGCGGGGATGTCAATCTTTATCATGGGAATATTCGCTTTGCGATGGGCCGCCATCACGCCCGAAACCGCCGCCCGGTTTATGCTGTTCATACTTTTCCCTGCCAACATGCCGCCCGCGCTTTCGGGAACAATCAGATCCCTCGGCGGATCATTTATGTCCAATATTGTCTCGAAGAATATGGGATTGCCATCCTGCAGAAATTGACCCATCGAGTGAAGATCTGTACTGAATTGAAGGGCCGCAGGGAAAATTCCCTTACCTTCCTTCCCCTCGCTTTCACCAAACAGCTGCTTTAGCCATTCGGCAAAGTAAAACAGCCTCGGTTCGTAGCTTTCAAATACTTCTACGTATTTTCCCATAGCAAAGTAAAGATTTCTTGCCGCAGCATAGCGCGCCGCACCATCCATATCAAAACTTAAGGGCTCCGACATATCTGCCGCACCCCGGAGCATTTCGTCCACGTCTATGCCGGAAACTGCAACAGGCAGCAATCCTACAGCAGTTAAGACAGAATACCTGCCTCCTATATCGTCCGGAACCACAAAACTTTCATAGCCCTCTGTATCAGCCTCTTCCCTCAGAACTCCTTTATTTTGATCCGTTATTGCATATATCCTCTTATTTGCCTCATGTTTCCCATACTTGCGAACAAGCATATCTTTGAGAAGGGCAAAAGCGATGCTCGGTTCTGTGGTCGTCCCGGATTTCGATATAACGCAAAGACAAACATCCTTATCTTCCAGCTCGTCCATCAATTCACTGTGATATGTACCGCTTATGTTTTGTCCTGCATAGTAAATGCAAGGCACTTCATCTTTACCGCCCAGCATTTCTATTGCTGCCCTTGCCCCCAGGTAGGAGCCTCCTATCCCTATTATTACGAAAGCGTCACATTTCGCCCTTATATCTGCTGCTGCTGCTTTTATTCTGTCGACTTCTTGCCTGTCAAATGTCCTGGGCAGTCGAACCCATCCGGTGAAATCTTCTTTTCCCGATGACAGGAGCCTCTGGGCTTTAATTATTTCTGCCTGTTTTTGCTCTATTTGCGCCCGCTCCAAGGTAGAATCATCCAACGTCAGCCTGATATTTGCCCGCTTTTTGCTATCGCACACTTCACATCCCCCTTTCCTTTATACCGGATTCCGAAACGTCCTCCGCACTATGGCCGTTAGTGTAATTGGGTACCATAAGATGAAGCCATTGCTTTATTTCTTCATCTGAACGTCTGCATATTCCCTCAATTTCTTTTTCAAGGGCATTTTCTCCGCGTTTTAGAATCTCTTCCAGCGGAGGTGACAGCGGGATCGGCCGCCCAATGAAAATATCCCCGTGAGATGTACTTTCAATCCCCTCTTCATCTAAAAGCAACTCTTCATATAACTTCTCCCCGGGCCTCAGCCCCGTAAACACTATGTCCATCTCCTGATACGGTATGTAACCGCTGAGCCGTATCAGATTTTCCGCTAAATCCTTGATTTTGACGGATTCCCCCATATCCAGTATGAATATCTCTCCTCCGGCAGCCATGGCCCCTGCCTGTATGACCAACCGGACAGCTTCGGGAATAGTCATGAAATAACGTGTCACATTTCGGTGGGTAACCGTAACGGGTCCTCCCTGTTCTATTTGTTTTTTAAATATAGGTATGACACTGCCATTGCTGCCCAGCACATTGCCGAACCTGACCGCCGAAAAGCTGGTGTGTGACGTCCGGCTTCTGCTCTGCAGCAACATTTCCGCTATTCGTTTAGTGGCCCCCATTACATTGGTGGGATTAACCGCCTTGTCTGTAGATATCATGGTAAACTTCTCCACAGTATATTCGTGGGCCAGATCTATTATGTTTTTTGTTCCAATTATGTTATTAAGCAACGCTTCCCGGGGATTGATCTCCATCAATGGCACATGTTTGTGGGCCGCTGCGTGAAACACCACATGAGGTTGATAAGTCTCAAAAATCCTTACGAGGGTTTCCTTGTTTCTGACAGATGAAATTGCCGGTATCAGTTCAAGCTCAGGATATAGCCTTGTAAGCTCTATATGTAATTCATAAAGGCTGTTCTCATATATATCAAGCGCTATCAACCTGAGGGGAGATCTTTCGGCGATCTGTCGGCAAAGTTCAGATCCGATGGATCCGCCGGCACCCGTAACCAGCACTGTTTTATTTTCTATGTAACCGCATATAGCCTCGATATTCAGGGTTACCGGTTCTCTCCCGAGCAGATCGTCAATTTCCACCCTTCTCAATTTACTGATGTTGACTTTCCCGTCGATCAAATCTATGTAAGCAGGCAAGATGCTTGTTTTGCATCCGGTATTGCCACAGATATTTGCAATGTGCTGGATTTCTTTTCGGCTTGCCGAGGGTATGGCGATAATAATTTCATCGATGCTGTACTTGTTAACGATGTCAGGAATATCGCTTCGATTACCCAAAACTTTTTTGCCTGCTATTGTGGTTCTCCTTTTTGCTTTGTCATCATCTATAACTCCGATAACTTTTTTCCCGGCGTTGGGATTCAGGGCTATCTCTTTTATCATACTTGCACCGGCGTCGCCTGCCCCCACAATCAATACTCTGGAATGCTTTTTATATGAAAAATCCCCCTTGATTCGCTGTGACAACAATATTCCGATGTTCCTGACATGCTTTAAACTCCGCAGTAATCTGTAACCTATCCTTGAACCGCCTAAAAATATTATATCAAACATGAAAGTCATAATATATATGCTTCGTGGAAGCCTTTGCTCAAAGTACAACATGACCAGAATCACCGCTGCCGACCCAAGAGCCGATGTAATGCAGACCCGGGAAATTTCCTCAACCCCGGCATATCGCCATAAACTGCTATACAGACCCATAACAAAATTTGCGATAACTTTTATGGCGGTAATCATAAATATGCAGTTCGCATATACATTGAGGTATTGATTGAACTGCGCGGAACGCATCTCAAAGTCGAATCTTAGCATCAAAGCAACTACAAACGCCAGATTGATAAAAATAATATCTGTTAAAACAAGGGCGGCAATCTTAGAATATTTCTTCATAAATTCCTCGTGCGTGTATTTCATCGATTTGTATATTGTTGAGTAGTTTTTGGTTTTTAAGCCGGTATAAACAGATGACCATACTTGTCGGGAAGAATCGCCCACCGCTCATAACGGTGATTCCGGCGCTGCTTCCGCCTATATGGTCACAGTTTGCATACCATGTCCCCCTCATTAGGAAGACTATTATTAATCATACTATTTTTTACCGTTTACATCAATACTTAACTAAAATTTTTAATGCTACCCGGTGGCTTTATAGCGGGTCCGCTGATCACATTCCCGTCTATATCAAATCTTGAGCCATGGCAGGGACAGTCCCAACTTTTCTCCTCCGGGTTCCATGCCAGCTGACAACCCATGTGGCTGCATTTAGTTGACACGGTATGAAGCGCATTGTCCTGATCCCGATATACACCCAACTTTTCGCCTTCATAATCTACAACTCCTCCATGTCCTTTTCGGATTGCCGCCGCCTCTTCTTCCGGAATTGAAAATATCTCCCGCAACAGCCCGCCGCCTATGGTTTTTACATCATCCCACAGCTCTTTGGCCGAAACCGGAACCGTGAATCTCTGCGGCGAAAAGACTTCGATTCCATCTGATGCGATTTCGAAAGGTTTTTTCGTTATCATAGAGGATATTATATCCGCCGCCACCATTGAACTGGTCATACCCCACTTTTGGAACCCCGTAGCTACATACCAATTTGGTTTGTCAGAAGCATAGTTTCCGATGTAAGGGATTCCATCCAAAGGCATGCAATCCTGGGTAGACCATGCATAATGTTCTTGTGCCTGCGGGAACCATTTCCCTGCCTGATCCCTTATGGTCATGTAGTTTCCGCCCTTGTCATTTTCGCCGGTTCTGTGGCTGCTTCCCACAACAAGCAGCAGGTCCTTATAATTTCTAAAAGACCACCCCGGCTGGTCGATATCCAGATACATTCCATTGATCTGTGGGGCGTTGGAAAATGCA
>CAYYHH010000047.1:0-8835 GCA_964471645.1 uncultured Oscillospiraceae bacterium | reverse complement strand
CCGAAAGCAGACCCAAAAGATTCAAATCCCGGAATACCTGAAAGCTGACGTCATTGTTCTCATCAACGACGCTTATAACCTTCGCATAGTCAGGCCCCACATCCAGTATTCTGCCTATAAGTCCGTCGCCGTTGATCACTACTGCGTCTTTCTTCACACCCTGATTTGACCCGGCATTTATACTGAATATGCGGTACCAATTGGAACCATCCATGGCTACAACTTTCGCTGTCACATGGGTATAATTCACGGAGGGATCTATGTAATTCATCGCCTCAACCAGATTCCTGAGTTCAACCAATTCATGCTTTGACAACGATTTTTCTATGAGTTCCTTGCGAAGCTCCGCATTTTCCTGTTCCAGAGCTTCTTTTTCAGATATCAGTTTTTTTAGCTGGAACACGCCTTTGATGGTAGTAGAAAAGCCTCCTCCCGCCTCACCGACCGGCTCCTGCAAAAAAACACTGATCCTTCCCAATTGAATACCGAGCCATGAGTTGCTTCCCTGGCTCACATAAGATGCCACGGTCAAACTGATCAGCAGCAATATAACTATTCCTGATATGGTCAGCCTAAAATGCTCCCGGCACCACCTCATAACCTACACCTGATATCCTCTGCTATGCATTGTATAGCGTTTGATGTTATTAATTTTCTCCAGGCTCTTCCCTGTGCCCTCTGCCACCGCCTCCAGGGCATTTTCGGCTACTGTTACTTTTATACCGGTCTGCTGCTCGATAAGCCTGTCAAGCCCCTTGATCAATGCGCCCCCTCCGGCCAGGGTAATGCCGCTTTCGACGATATCCGCCGCCAGCTCCGGCGGCGCGTTTTCCAAGGTATTCTTTATTCCTTCCACGATAATGGCTACAATTTCCTCCAGTGCATTTATCATATCCATTGATGAGATAGTGACCGATTTGGGCAGACCGGTAATTACGTCCCTGCCCTTAGCCTCCATAGTCTGTCTGATATCCGAACCTTCCTCATCGGGGAATATGCACCCGATATTTATCTTCAATTCCTCCGCCGTTTTATCACCTATATACAGGTTGTAATTCTTTCTCAAGTAAGCAACGATGGCCTCATCCATTTCGTCGCTGGCAACCCGAAGCGAAACGCTGTTTACAATGCCGCCCAAGGCTATTATCGCAATGTCTGAGGTGCCTCCGCCGATGTCCGCAATCATGTGCCCATTAGGTCCATCCACCGGTATGCCGACACCGATCGCCGCCGCCATCGGTTCATTGAGTATAAAAACATCCTTTGCGCCCATTTGCCTGAGTACCTCCTCAACGGCACGCTTTTCTACCCCCGTTACACCGGAGGGCACCCCGACAACTATTCTGGACCTGGTAAAAAGCGCTTTTTCAGGCAGGACTCTCCGGAGAAACTCCTTCAGCATTGCCTGAGTCATCATAAAATCCGATATCACACCGTCCTGAAGCGGTCTTACTACCCTGATATGGGCGGGAGCCCGTCCTATCATATCTTTTGCCTCTTTACCGGCGGCCAAAATTTTCAATGTCCTATCGTCTACAGCTATGACTGAAGGTTCGTTAAGCACGATCCCTTTTGATTTCTTGTAAATAAGCGTGTTGGCCGTACCCAGGTCGACGCCGATATCATGCGTTAAAAAGCTCAGGCACATTGCATTGTGCTCCTTTCATTTTGAAGCTGATATTCACATCAGCATTTTCTCTTTTAAACTAACAAAAACTCCGTCCCCGATTATCAGATGATCGAGCACCGGTATACCCATCAGCTGCCCTGCTTCTTGCAGTCTCTTCGTAATGTCTATATCGTTCTGGCTGGGCAAAGGATTTCCGCTGGGATGGTTATGTATTACGATAATTGCCGCCGCACCCTTTTTTACGGCATTTCTGAACACTTCCCTAGGATGAACTATGGAACTGTTCAGGTTACCAATCGAGGTGTTTTCAGCAGACAGTATCTCATTTTTTGTGTTGAGAAACAATACCTTAAAATATTCCTTTTTCAGGTAGCGCATTTCTTCCATATAAAGTGTAGCTACCTCTTCGGGGCTACCCGCTGTATACCTTTTTTCGCCGCTGCTGTGCGCAATTCGCTTACCGATTTCTATAGCCGCGATCAGCTTACAGGATTTGGCCATGCCTATCCCATCGATACCGCACAGCTCTTCGGCTGTACAGTCCGCCAGATATGCCAGTCCGGCCTCATCCATTGATAAAATTCCGTTTGCTACCGACAAGGCGGAACGATCCTTTGTCCCCGTGCCGATAAGAATAGCTAAAAGTTCTCCGTTGGAAAGATACTCGCTGCCATACCTCAATAGTTTTTCCCTCGGTCTTTCATCCGCCGGTAGTTCTTTGATGGTCACATGGCTGCCACTGATTTTTCTGTTCATGCTCTTCCTCCAAGACAGTCTCCCGCCCCGCACGAACATAGCCGCTACCCTCCTAACCTGTTCTATAGTTTAACATATTTCCCGCTAAAAATATATTACTTCTTTATTAATACGAAAATAATAATCCTCTATTCCGAGGGTCTTCTCATGTCCCTATTTCACGGGGACATACACGAGGCTTCCGCAATTTGCATATACTACTAGTACTCTGCAGCATCTGAATGTTGTCACAGATGCGCCGAATAATATCCGATAAGATTGTTGATTTTACATTTGCGGAAAGGAGCTATTACATATATGAGTCTGTCCTTGATGCTTACCTCCCTCCTTCTCTCCAATCCCCTCGTACTTTTGACATCATATGTTTCCATTGGCAATTCATTTCCACAACCCCTGAGCGAAGAGGAGGAGGCCCAATGTCTGGCACTATTTGAAAAGGGAGACCTTTCTGCAAAGAATTTGTTGGTTGAACACAATCTTCGCCTGGTAGCACACATTGCTAAAAAATATAATTCTGCCGGATGCTCCCCCGATGATTTAATATCCATCGGAACTATCGGTTTGATCAAGGCTGTCAATACTTACAACCGCAAAAAAGAGGTCAGGCTGGCCACCTATGCCGCTAAATGTATCGAAAACGAGATTCTGATGCATCTTCGTATGTCTAAAAAATGCAGGGCGGAAGTTTCCCTTAACGATCCCATAGGCATTGACAAGGATGGTAATGAGATCAGCTTCAATGATATTCTTGGCAGCGACGTAGATGATATAATTGAAGGCCTTGACACGAAAATCAAAATAAACCAAATGTATAAAGCAATAAAAGAGCTGCTTAGTCAACGGGAACAAATAGTAATCATCAAGCGCTTTGGTCTGGACGGCGGGCCTTGTCAGACACAGCGTGAAGTTGCATGTCAATTGGGAATCAGCCGGTCCTATGTCTCCAGAATCGAAAAAAAGGCAATTTGCAAGTTAAAGCAAGCTTTCCCCAATCACTGTTGATCAGACTGACGTTGATCAGATCTTCCCGTTATAAAACGGGCAATGTCGTTGTATACAGACTTTGCCGATGCCATTGCATCATCTTCCTGCTCTTCCACATAGACAGTTATTCCGTACATGGGATCATCAAAAGGCAAATAGCCCGACAGCCAATATCCGCCGTCGCAGTTCTCCGTCCCAAAACATATATCATCTTCCTCCTCGCCTCCCTCAACTAATCTTTGCTTTTGCATCATCCTGCCCAGCGCCTTTGCAACGTCTGCCGGAATCACTTGCTTTTCAATTGTCTTTGGAAGGAGAGATGCCCCTCTTACACCTTCAATTGTGCCCCTGATCAGCCTCAATCCGCCATCCCTCCCTTCCAGGGCTATTATTCTGGTCATCCGGGCTGCTTGCATAGGTGAAATCAACAGATCCTTAATCGTGCCGGAATGCTCCCCGACAATCTGCCCGGACAGAAGCCCGATCGGTTCGGAGTTAAACCCCAATGCATCGATCAGCCCCGCCATATTATCGATTAAATTCCCTTCATTGATGCCGCTTTCATTCGCGGCAACTTCAGCTATTACATCGTACAAAGCCCCGGTGGGATACAAGCTTCCGGTGGCCCTGTTCAAAAGTATCCCGCTGTCTCCGTCAAGATCCGATATACTGTATGGATCATATCCGGGGGCGCTGGCTGAAGCGAGTACATCCCCATCCTGAATATGGGTAACTATGACTGCCCCCTTACCTTCTATATCTTCCAGAGCCTTTTCGGCCGCTTTTTGAATACCGATGTTCAAGGTTGTAAAAACACCCCATTCCCGTCCGTCACCGTCCATCTGCACACCTTTTCCGGATATATAATAGCCTCGTCCATCGTTCTGATAGGTAAAGGAACGTTTACCCGAGGAAAGAACCCCTTCAAAATCCTTTTCTATCCCGCAGCATCCGGAATGATCGGCCGGGTCCAGATAGCCGATCATGTGCATAGCAGGCTGATTATTACTGTATCGCCGCCATGCTTTCACTGCCAAAGAACCGTAATCTCTGCACAATTTCCTGGACCCCGCACTGTCAATGGTATCTATGCTATAGACCCGATATTTATCATCGGTGCCTTCGATCAGACGGGCATTCATTTCCATGAGTATGGATTCTGCGCCATGATCTATTTTATCTTCTCTCAAAATGTAATAAAAATTATCTTCCCCATTGGTTAAAGGAATGCTGTTGCGGTCGTAAATCGTGCCCCTTACCCATATACCGTCTATACTTGATTTGCTTTGCCCCGATATGATATTACGATACTTTGATCCGTCAATAAACTGGATATAAGCCAGCCGGATCGTCAATGCGGTCAAAAATAAGAAAAATACTGTAAACAGGCAAATCATGCGCCTTCTCATTCATTATCTCCTTTTGCGATCGGTACGTTTTAGTACCGGATACCTGTTTGTTGCGTTTGGTACCGGGTACACGGTGCGATCGATTTGTTTTGGTGCGGTGCGCTTTGGTACCCTGCGCCAAAACGCGCTGCTTAAATGATATTTTTGACCTGATTTCAGCTTTTTATGCTATAATCAAATCCATCGAGAAAACGTATTCTGCAACAGAAAGGAAATAAACATGGCTATAGTACGACCTTTTGCAGCTCTGAGACCGGAAAAACAATATGCCGAAAAAGTTATATCTTTGCCCTACGATGTCATGAGTCGGGATGAGGCCCGTAAGCTGGCCGGAGATAATCCTTTTAGCTTCTTGCGCATCAGCCGTTCGGAAATAGATCTTCCTCATATAGAAGATTCTTATGACCCGGCAGTATATCTGAAAGCAAAATCAAATTTGGATGATTTCATTTCCCGGGGAATATTGGTACGTGAAGAAAAGCCAAATTTCTACATTTATCGCCAAACTATGAATGGCAGGGTCCAGACCGGGATAACAGCCTGCGTGTCCGTCGATGAATATTTGAACGGTATAATCAAAAAGCATGAATTTACACGAGTGGAAAAGGAACTGGACAGAATCAACAATTTCGATTTATGCAATGCGAATACCGAACCGGTATTCCTCACATATCGTCACGATAAACAGCTCGATGATATCATTGAGTTATGGGTTAAGGATCACGCTCCCGAGTATGATTTTGTTACGACCGATTCGATCGGTCACGCCCTTTGGGCAATTGACGATGAGAAAACAATCCTGAGCGTTGAAGAAATATTTAAGAGAATACCCGCTTTGTACATTGCCGACGGGCATCATCGTTCAGCCTCCGCCGCGAAGGTAGGTCTGAAGCGCAGAGAAGAAAATCCCGGCTATACGGGAATTGAAGAATTCAATTACTTCATGGCTGTCCTCTTCCCGGATGCCGATCTTCAAATCTTTGATTACAACCGCGTTATCAAAGATCTCAACGGCCTGGATGAAACAGAGTTCCTGAAAGAACTTTCTCTTGCATTTGAAATAGAAAAGATTCCGGAAGGTTCCTATCGCCCCGAACGCAAGCACATATTTTCCATGTACCTGAAAGGTTGTTGGTATAAGCTGACCGCAAAGGAAAGTATTGTTTCCGATCATGTGATAAAAGGTCTGGACGTTTCTATACTTCAAGATCACGTATTGGAACCACTGTTGGGCATACATGATCCCAGAACTGACCGTCGTATCGATTTTGTGGGCGGTATCCGGGGACTTGGGGAATTGAAGCGAAGGGTAGACGATAATATGGCCGTAGCTATTGCTCTATATCCGGCCTCTATGGAAGATTTACTTACAGTTGCAGATGAAAACGAGATAATGCCTCCGAAGTCCACATGGTTTGAGCCTAAATTGGGAAGCGGATTGTTCATCCATATGCTATGACCTTTGAACATTATAATAAAGGCTGTGTAAGCATTAGCAGCCTTTATTCAGATATCAGGTTTAAAATGTATCGGACCACTTCATCGATATCCATATTTGTCGTGTCTATCTCAATAGCATCCTCTGCTTTTTTTAAAGGATTCAAAGGTCTGCTGCTGTCGTTATGATCTCTTTCCGATATGTCGGCCGCAACATCTTCCAGCCGTAGATTCCTTCCCTTTTCTCTGAGTTCCAGCCATCTTCTTCTGGCTCTTTCTTCAACAGAAGCTGTTAAAAAGAATTTGTATTTCGCATCAGGAAACACATTGGTCCCGATGTCCCTGCCGTCCATGATCACACATCTTCTTTCACCCATCTCCCGTTGCATCGCAACCAACTTTTTCCTGACCTCCGGAAAGGCCGAGGCATCTGATGCCAATCTGGTTATAGCCGGTGTGCGTATTTCTCCGCTGATGATCATACCGTCGAGTATTGTTTCACCATGTCTGAAATCGATGTCCGTCGCATCCAGCATATTTTTTATCGCCGCACGATCTGTCAGTCCGATCCCCTCATTCATCATCTTATAGCCCACGGCGCGATACATGGCTCCCGTATCGATATAATCAATTTCAAGAGCTGCCGCTAATTTTTTAGCTATGGTGCTTTTGCCGGCACCGGAGGGTCCGTCTATGGCAATTTGAAAGATACCGATCATGTGGATTATTCCTTCCCGCTCTTCAGGAGTTTCTCGATTTCCGCTACAAAAGTATTGACATCGGTAAATTGCCTGTAAACGGATGCAAACCGAACATAGGCGACCTCGTCCAGTTCTCTGAGATGCTCCATGATAACTTCGCCGATCACCTTGCTCTCAATTTCCTTTTCCATCATATTGTTCAGTCCGCGCTCGATATCATTGACTATTCGCTCAATGCTGGCCATGGGAACAGGACGTTTTTCGCAGGCTTTAAGTATTCCGTTCAAAACTTTGCTTCGATCAAAGGCCTCTCTTCTGCCGTCCTTTTTTATAACCATGAACGACATTTCCTCAACTTTTTCATAGGTGGTGAATCTTTTCCCGCACTTATCGCATTCCCTGCGCCGCCTTATAGCATGTCCTTCTTCCGTAGGCCTGGAATCGATGACTCTGGAGTCGCTGTTTTCACAAAAAGGGCACTTCATTTGAATTCCTCCATGTAAATATTGAGCAGTTTCGTGTTTTTTATGGTGTTTCTTCTACATCTTCATTATAAACCGTATTAAAAGGTCCATGCAAGCTGTTTCCCCCGGGCACGTCTACCAATATTACATCTTCGCCCACTCTTTTTACATCTTTCCATCGTACGACGTAGTCTTCCTCCCTGCCGAAAAAACTCAGCATGCGGCGCGCGGCAGGCACAACTATACCTTCAACCGTCCCCCTTTGCAGGTCTATCTCGATATCATCGACAAACCCCATGCTCTTCCCGTCGTATATGTTGATTACTTCCTTGTCTCTTATATCCAGTGTATTGATCAATATTATCACCTCCACAGTAATACAATATGACAAGCCTCGTTCCGTAATACATATTATTGTTTAAGAAGTACCTCGAAACCGCTGCTATATTTTTTGCTCCCGTCAGGAAAAATCCATACGGCCTCGGTATCTTCCATGTCCTCTATATACCTGTACCCTTGCTCAAAGGGCATATTATAAATCATTGTTGATAAAGCATCTGCCATACCCGAATCCCGGCATATTATTGTTACAGCAGTAAAATATTCCGAGGGCATAAGGGTTTTTGGATCTATTATGTGATGGTACCTTTTGCCATCCACAGTATAATACCTGATATAATCCCCGCTGGTCACCAGTGACATGTCCGTGATCCCGACTGTATAAAGGTCAGCTTCCCCCTTTTCCGGATTCTGGATTCCTATGTTCCAAAGCTGTTTGTCCTTGCCTTTATAGCCAAAGGAGCGCACATTGCCTCCCACACTGATCAGACCGTCGGCAAATCCCTGTTCCATGATGTAATTGCTCACCTGTTCGGTAGCATAGCCCTTTGCTATCCCTCCTACATCAAGGCTCATATCCGGATCCTTAAGAAAAACCGTGCCGGCAGATTCGTCTATAACTAAATCATTTATATCAACATGCTCCGCTGCTGTTTTTAACAATTCCATGGGCGGTAGTTTCGAGGCTTCGGGATCGTCTATCCCCGCCTCCCTGTAATCATGCCAAATTCTAAGGACGGCTCCCAAGGCAATGTTTACCTCGCCCTCAGATAAAAAATATACCTCCCGCCCGAACACCAATAAGTCGATGATTTTCTGATCTGCTTTGATCGGCTTTATCCCCGCATTGTCGTTGATAGTCTTTATGTTGTTGATACCTTCATAATCATTGTAAATATCGTAGAGTTCGTGGTAGATTTCCAGCTCATCGTGTATTTGCTGTACGTATTCACTGAATTCATCCTTGCTGTAAGCATAACCAATTATGCGGGTGGCCGTGTCAAACAGCTTGAGAAATTCCCCTTCGTACCGGCTCTTCTCAGGCTCATTGCATGCAAACAAGCTGAATATCAAAAGAAAGCAATTGCATTGTCTATTGTCTTAAATGAAGAATA
>CAYYHH010000046.1:0-8882 GCA_964471645.1 uncultured Oscillospiraceae bacterium | reverse complement strand
TCATAGCCATGCCCAGCAGGAAAATGGGTGAGGGAGATTTTCGCGACATAGCTCACCCCTTGACCTCCGAGACCAGAAACCGGATCAAAGAGGCAATATTTGAGGAATACAATAAGGTCTTGCTAGACATGGATGAAGCGTCCGTACAGAACGAAACTACTGCAGTAGAAGCGGTGGCCGCGGCGGAATAAGGGAAATATCTCACGAAATGATTTTTTTATTACTCGAAAGACACCGTTATCAAAACGGTGTCTTTATGATAGTGCGCTCTTATGGATACCTTCCAATCCTCCCTTTACGTAAGAAAATATAGGTGATATACTTAGTTGAAATCTGAATATATGAGGTAATTGGCGTGGGTGAAAACAATATCGACATAGAGCGGATAATTGCCGAGGAAGAACGAAAAGAAAAAGAACGTCTGGCCATTGTTCTAAGGCATATTGAAGAAGGGGTAAATTTTATTGATTGGAAGTATGCTTATATAGGAAATGAGGTCAGAATAGGAATAGGAACGACGATCGGGCCAGGGGTAATTATCGAAGGAGATACCAGTATCGGGAAGAACTGCTTTATAGGGCACAATACAAGAATCGCAGACAGCACCATTGGTGACGGCGTTGAAATACAAAGCTCCGTGGTTTTGGAAAGCAACGTGGGAGAAGGAACTAAAATAGGGCCTTTTGCATATTTGCGTCCCAACAATCACATAGGCAAAAATGTAAAAGTCGGAGATTTTGTCGAGATAAAGAACTCAACGATGGGCGACGGAGCCAAAGCATCACACCTGACATATATAGGTGACGCGGATGTGGGCGATGACGTGAATTTGGGTTGCGGTGTAGTCTTCGTAAACTATAATGGGTCGGAAAAGCACCGTTCCACAGTTGGGGCCGGAGCTTTTATCGGGTGCAACGCCAATCTGATATCACCCGTGACGGTAGGTGAAGGCGCTTATATAGCGGCCGGTACCACGGTTACTAAAAATGTTCCGCCCGGATCATTGTGCATAGGAAGAGCGGAGAACAGAATTATTCCCGACTGGGTAGAGAAGCGTGGGATTCTTAAGAGGAAGAAGTAGCAGAAGCGGTAACAGAAAGGATACGAGCAAATGAAAAATGGAGCGTACGCAGACTTTAAAATATTCGCGGGGAACTCAAACCCCGAATTGGCTGAAGAAATTGCATCTATTATGGGCAAGCCTTTGGGAAGGTCTACGGTAAGTAAATTCAGCGACGGCGAGGTGTCGGTAAACCTTTGGGAGACGGTAAGAGGAATAGATACCTATATCGTTCAATCTACCTGCGATCCGGTCAATGATAACCTGATGGAGCTTTTGATTATGATCGACGCCATGAAACGGGCATCGGCAGGCAGGATAAATGCTGTCGTACCATATTATGGATATGCCCGGCAGGACAGGAAGGCTAAGGCAAGAGATCCGATCACAGCAAAGCTGGTGGCAGATATTATAAGCTCGGCCGGAGCTGACAGGGTCGTGACAATGGACCTTCATGCCTCTCAGATCCAGGGCTATTTCAACATACCCGTCGACCACCTTCTCGGTATGCCCATTTTGGTCAAATATTTTAAGGAAATGCGCCTCGATGATTTGGTCGTTGTGTCACCTGACCATGGAAGTGTGGGCAGGGCAAGGAACATGGCACATCCCCTGGACGCACCCATTGCTATAATCGATAAGAGAAGGCCTAAGGCCAATGTGTCGGAAATTATGAACGTGATCGGGGACATCGAAGGTAAAAATGCCATATTGGTAGATGACATAATCGACACCGCCGGAACTATGACCAATGCCGCCAACGTATTGAAGGATATGGGGGCAAAGGACGTGTTTGCCTGCTCGACCCACGCTGTTCTCTCCGGACCTGCTATTGAGAGGATCCAGGAGTCGGCGATTACTGAACTGATACTTCTCAACACCATACCCCTTCCCGATGAGAAAAAGCTGGACAAAATAAAGGTGCTATCAGTGGCTCCGTTGTTTGCGGAAGCCATGATCAGAATATTTACAAACGATTCCATAAGCAGACTGTTTGATTGATCATGTACATCATTGCAGGATTGGGGAATCCCGGAAGAAGATACGAGAATACCAGGCATAACATTGGATTTATAACAGTGGATTGTCTGGCGGAAAAACACGGGATACGTATTAACAAAATAAAGCACAAGGCGCTGGTCGGGGAAGGAAGCATCTCCGGCCAAAAAGTTATGCTGGTCAAACCGCAAACCTATATGAACCTTTCCGGGCAAAGTATCAGGGAGCTGGTTTCATATTATAAGCCGGAGCTGTCAAAGCTGATCGTAGTATATGACGATGTGGATCTGCCAATGGGAAGGTTGCGGATCCGGCGTTCCGGGAGCTCGGGTACCCACAATGGAATGAGGTCTATTATCTATGACCTCCAAAGGGATGACTTTCCACGTGTCAGGATAGGGATTGGCGGCGAACGAAAAATGCGGCTGGCGGATTACGTTACCGGGGGATTCAATAAAGAAGAAAAAAAGCTAATGGAAGACAGTGTCCTGCGAACCGTTTCCGCATTGGAATGCATATTATCACAAGGTATCGATCAGGCTATGAACGAATACAACGTATGGAAAGAGGATAGCGAAAAGGATGATTGAATTAAACGATTCCCAACGGTTCCACCGCATAAGGCAATTGGCCGCGGAGGCATCGGGAGTCACATGCATAACGGGAATTTCTGAAAGCAGATCCGCGCTGATGGCGGGAATCATTGCATTAGAAAAGAAGGGGCAGCTTCTTATAGTTACCCCTTCTTTTACACGTGCCAGAAAACTTGCAGAGGATTTATCTCTGTTTGTTGATGATAAAATATACCTGCTTCCCGAGGAGGTCCAATCGCGAATATCATTTGATGCAAAGAGCCAGGATGCGCTGGTAGAAAGGCTGGAAGCGCTGACGGCGCTGGCGAAAGGCGAAGATTGTATCGTGGTGGCATCGGCGCAGAGTTCATTGAAGAGATTGGCCCCAAAGGACATATATATCGAAAATTCCTTTTCCTTAAATGTGGGCGATCCCGTGGATGTTGACCTTCTGAGGCACCAATTGACATATATGGGATATGAAAGAGTGGGTTCTGTTGAATCTAAGGGTCAGTATGTGATAAGGGGAGGCATTCTGGACATTTTTCCTGCCGATCAGCCCTATCCGTGCCGCGTGGAACTCTACGATATCGAGGTGGATTCGCTGCGTTATTTTGACCCCCTCACCCAGCGTTCGATAAATGAAACAAATTCCATTACTATTTTCCCCGCCAGGTTGATAGTACAAAGGGATTTCCTGTTCGAACAAGCCGCAACCAAGGTAAAAAATGCCTATGATGCCTTCTCTGCCAAGTTGACTACAGAAAAACGCGACAAATTGTTGTCCAGAAAAGGGCATATAATCGATAGTCTGGAAACGGTTACGAATATCCAACTGCTGGAGGACTTCATACACTATATTTACGAAGAAACCGAATATTTATGGGATTATTTAAAAAACGAGAGCCTGATCATTATCGATGATCTGGACAGGGTAACGGAGACTCTGGAGCTTTCAGAAAAAGAATATGCAGAAGATTTTAAGGAAATGTTGGGGCGTGGAGAGGTGGTGCCCGAGGATTTTGAATCCTACTCCGGGCGGGAAGATTTTCATAAAATATACATGAACAGAGCGTGTTTCGTTTTTTCTCCTTTTCAAAAGCAGCTGAGAGGGATCGATGTTTTGAAGGCTTTGGTTGCTGTCACATCGAAGCAGGCGACAGTGTTCAACGGCAGAATGGATTTTTTTGAGGCCGAGCTCAAACGTTATGAAAAACTGAAATACAGGATCATAATAGTGTGCTCCACCGGTGACAGGGTTGAGAACATGAAGAACTTTGTTGACCGATGCGACCTTGATGGCAAAGTGGAGATAGCCGAAGGCCTACTGTCAAACGGTATGGAGTTTCCGGATGAAAAGCTGGCAATCATCAGCGACAGGGATATTTTTGTTACAGTAAAACAAAAAAAGAGCCGAAGGGATTCCGATAAACGCAAAGGGATTAAAGCTTTTTCCGATATCAGGGAGGGAGATTACGTCGTTCATGAAAATCACGGCATCGGGAAATTCCTGGGTGTGACCCAACTGGAAGTACAGGGGATAAAGAAGGATTACCTGAAGATCAGATATGCCGGTGAAGATATGCTCTATATTCCTGTGGAGCAGATGGATATCATCCAAAAATATATCGGTTCTGAGGGGGCGGCTCCCAAAATCAACAAACTTACCGGGGGCGAATGGAAGAAAACAAAGCTGAAGGCGAAGCAGGCCATTCAGGATATGGCCAAAGAGCTGTTAGCATTGTCCGCTGCACGCAAGCTGCAAGAGGGCTACGCTTTCTCGAAAGATAATTTGTGGCAAAGAGAATTTGAAGATATGTTCCCTTACGAGGAAACACCGGACCAACTGAGATCAGTAAGGGAAATAAAAAGGGATATGGAAGGATCCGTTCCCATGGACAGGCTACTTTGCGGCGATGTTGGGTACGGGAAAACCGAGGTGGCTGCCAGGGCCGTATTCAAATGCATTGCAGACGGCAAACAGGCCGCATTTCTGGTGCCGACCACTCTTTTAGCCAATCAGCACTATTATACGTTCAAGGAGCGGTTTGAGACTTTTCCCTTCAAGGTTGATGTGCTATCGAGGTTTAGAACGAATGTCCAGCAATCGGAAATACTGAGTAAAGTAAAAAAAGGAGAGGTAGACGTACTTATCGGCACTCACAGGCTTCTTTCCAAAGATGTGGCTTTCAAAGATCTGGGGCTTTTGGTCATCGACGAGGAACAGCGATTTGGTGTGATCCATAAGGAGGCTATCAAACAACTCAGGAAGAACGTAGATGTACTTACGCTTTCGGCGACACCCATACCAAGAACACTGCATATGTCATTGGTCGGAGTGAGAGATATGAGCTTGATCGAAGAGCCTCCCGATGAACGCTATCCGGTGCAAACCTACGTCATGGAGCAGGAGGACAGCATACTGAAGGAAGCCATCGAGAGAGAATTGGACAGGGGAGGGCAAGTATACGTTGTCTATAACAGGGTCAGGGGTATACAAAAGATTACATCTCATATCCGGGATCTGGTCCCTGGAGCCTCGGTGGTAGCGGCCCATGGGCAGATGAATGAAAAGTTACTTGAAGACATTATGCTGCAGTTTATCGACAATCAGTACAATGTCCTTGTTTCAACCACTATCATTGAGTCGGGCATAGATATTCCCAACGTCAATACTATGATTATTATAGATGCCGACAGGCTTGGATTGTCGCAGCTTTACCAGTTGCGGGGCAGAGTCGGAAGATCGAATCGCATGGCCTACGCATATCTGATGTACCAAAGAAATAAGGTGTTGTCGGAGCAGGCGGAAAAAAGAATGAGAGCTATCCGCGAATTCACCGAATTCGGTGCGGGATTCCATATAGCAATGAGAGATCTGGAGATCCGGGGCGCAGGAAACCTGCTGGGAACAGAACAGCATGGACATATGCTGATGATAGGTTATGAACTATATTGCAAGCTTGTAGAGGATGCGGTCAAGGAACTGTCCGGAGGCGGCGGGCAGTCGATGGAGGATATAGAGGTTACTATAGATTTACCTGTGGAGGCCCACATTCCCGACGAATATATTTCTGATGAGTTGGTAAAGCTTCAGATGTATAAAAAGATTGCATCCATTCGCTGCGATTCTGACAGGAGTGAAATCATAGATGAACTGGTAGATCGCTTCGGTGAAATACCCGGGCAGGCCCTTAATCTCATAGAAATCGCTTACATCAAGGCTATAGCAGGGAGCAACGGAATCTCGGGGGTAAGGCAAGAGCAGGGAAAACTAATGTTTGACTTCCTGAAAGCGGGGAGCATCGATCCGCGGAAAATTTCCGATCTGGCATCGGAATACGGAATGAAACTATTTGTTCACGGGGGCGTCAAACCTTATATGAAATTAACGCCGGGCAGTAATGACAGAATAAATGAAGCCATCAAGTTTTTGACAAGACTGGCCCAATAGCGTATAATCGGACAGTAAAGAAAAAACAAACCAAAATAATTATGCGAGGAGAATGGGTAATGAATCTAAGGAAGATGACAGTCCTTTTGCTGGCCGTCGCCATGATATTGGGGATGTCTGCCTGCACAGGAAAGGATAAAAATAATGGAGACGATCCTGTAGCAAAAGTTGGCGACATAGTGATAACAGAGGACGGGCTGCATCAATATATGTACCTATACAGCTTTTTGCAGGGCATAGACTTGAGCATGGCGGGGGAAGAAGATTTTGAAAAAATCCGTTCGCTGATTTTAGAGGATTACATTGCCCTGAACATAATGAAGCTCGAATACATCGATGATCCCGAAGTTCTCCCCGAGGATTACGAAAAGACAGCCGATGAGTTTGTTGCCAATGTCGCCGGACAGGAGCAGGCCGCAAAATATATGAAGGATAATAGTATAACGGATGAATTTTTAAAAGGGTTCTATATAGATCAATACTATAGCATGGCCTTCTTCAATGACATTACGGACGGATTGGAACAGGCTACCGACGAGGATGCAAAGGAATATTATGATTCCAACCCTGAGCAGTTCAAGATAGACGAGGTTGAAGCCAGTCACATATTGGTTAAAGACGAAAAACTATCGAAAGATATCCTGCAAAAGATAAAAGACGGTGAAGATTTTGCAGAGCTTGCAAAGGAACACAGCATCGATGGGTCTGCCGCGCAAGGCGGGGCACTAGGTACCTTCGGAAGAGGGGCAATGATAGCGGAGTTTGAGGAGGCGGCCTTTGCCCTTAAGCCGGGAGAAATAAGTGATATTGTACAAACCCAATTCGGCTATCATATAATTAAGGTCACCGACAAAATACAGGGCACCGAGAGCTTTGAAGATGTAAAAGAGAATATCAAAGCCAGTTTAAACGACGATGCCGTTATGAAGGCTTACACTGAGAGGATCGGGGGACTCAGGGAGAAATACGAAATAGAGTACACGAAAGATAAATAGGGTCTCCAAAGCCGTTAACTATTATGGCAAGACTTGATTTTGAAAAGTCTTGAGCTCGTCAGAAACCCTTATAATCAATAGAAATTATAATAAACAGAAAGGCAGGGAAAACATCCTGCCTTCTTTTTTAGCCATATCTTCGTGTCATATCTTGATGCTATATCTTCATGCTATATCTTCGATTCATATTCTGATGCCAGATCTTCATGCTGTATCTTGATGCTATATATTCATGCTGTATCATGATGCTATATCTTCATGTCCCGGACTTGATTTTGATACGTTTGGCCATCGACGCAATCAGGGGAAACGATTTATGCCTTCGACCGTCAGAACATCCCCAAACAACCTTTCGTCTAAACCAAGGGTAACGACAGATTTTTTTGATTTTATTCCCGGCTCTACATAAATGTTGTAGTCACCAACCGTAAATATTTCAAAGGTATCCAGGTCAGTATCTTTAATTTCATTTATAAGTTTTACTGAAACTTCAGCATAGGTTCCTGCTCAAGTACGGCAAATAACGGTGACCAGGGCCAGATCGCTCAGGTTATTAGCCTCCATGTAATCCTCCAGCGATTCCGTTAATTGAAACTCAACATCTTCGACTTCCAAAAGCTGGGTGCTGCTGAAATCGACTTTGGGTGTTTTAATCCTATCAGGTTCTTCGATATTTGTATCGCTGTCGGCACAGGCCACCGCAAAAACGGTTAGCAATACAAGCGCTAAAAGCAACAAAAATGCTTTGTTTCTCATTGTTATAACATCCTTTCATAGATTATTAAATTCGATGAAACAAAAAGAATTATAATAATTTATACCCCAATAGCGTTAAAACAGTCATTTTTTTTTCAACTGATCCCATTGCTTTCAGCCGGTTTTAAGCTGTCACAATTTCAAACTGTAAATCATAATGAATATTCTTTTAGTATTGGAAAATAATAATACCAGCAAAAGAACATATCATAAAGTAATTTGAGAGGATGAGTGTACTAATATGAAGGCAACAGGAATCGTAAGAAGAATCGATGATTTGGGACGTGTAGTCATACCGAAAGAAATCAGACGCACCATGCGTATAAGAGAAGGTGACCCTCTGGAAATATATACAGATCGGGAAGGTGGAGTCATCTTGAAAAAATATTCACCAATCAGTGAGCTGAACGAATTCGCTGGTGAGTTCATCGAATCCGCCCACACTATATTAGGGGATTCGGCTATTGTTACGGATACTGATCAGGTAGTTGCTGTTTCAGGGAGTTCAAAAAGGGACTATCTGGATAAGAAAATAAGTCCGGAAATCGAAAAAATCATTCAAAGTAAAAGCGTAAAAATTATGTCCGATGCCGAGGCCATACAACCCATCACCAGCGAGGCTGACGAAGACAGGGATTACAAATCGCAGGTAATAGTGCCCATTATATCTCAAGGCGACCCTATTGGTTCAGTCATATTTTTCAGCAGGGATCAAAACCGCATACTTGGCGAAATGGAACTTAAGACAGCGGAGATTGCCGCACATTTCCTGGCCAAGCAAATGGATAATTAACCGGATATTACTACACACGACCAATATTAAAATGACTAATCACGCACGGCCAATATTAAAATGACTAATCACACACGGCTAATATTAAAACAGCTCATTACACATGGCCAATATTAAAACAGCCCATTTGGGATTATCCTGGTTAGTATTTGTGATTATGACAGGCACGGTATAATTATTCCCTGCGAAACCCCTCGTTTTTTGATGCAGCTACATCAAAAAGGTGGCAGCTAGTAAGTTCCGATCAGTCTAA